>NZ_QDDL01000015.1 GCF_003097315.1 Pelagibaculum spongiae | reverse complement strand
CTTTTTAGAAGCGGAATGCTGATGCGCTATTCTGAGCAAAAAACATTGATAATCAGGTGTGTTAATAGCAGTTTAATGCGGCGTTTAAGTGGTATTCTGAAAGAGGTGCTTAAATTCGGGAAAATATAAAAAAACCTGTCGAGCGATTTTTATATTAAATTGTGCTGAATGGTTACAAACTGTGAAAGATTGTTAAACAGTAGCTTAAGTTTCATCCACTTAGCTTTCTTAAGGCTACTGCTTCAGAGATCCTAAACAGGTTCTAAGAAAAATCACATAGAAAACTACAAAGTTCAGGCGAACAATAACAGTCAATTAAAAGACAATTCACTGAAGATAAATTATACCTATCTAATGATTACAAGCAAAACATCAACCATTAAACTATAACTATAAAGAAAATCAATCGGGTTATTTTTAAAAAGTTAACAACCATGAGAAATCATCGACATCGACAGTAACAGCAGCGGGTATATTATAGGGGTTAACCACTACGATTCTTTCATATTTCTTCAAAAAATCAGTTATTTTTACAGCCTCACTCTCTGATAAAGAAAACAAAAGTTTACCTTCAAAACAATCATTTAATTTAGAAAAATATTCTTCCAATGAAGAGTGAAAGTTTAGCCACGGATCAACCAAAATTAAATTTTTAATTATGTCATCATCCAGCTTGAAAATATCTACTTCATTGAATTTTTTTATGTCAAAAGAAAGATTTCCATTAAACAAAACACAGCAATGTGCAATAAACTCTCCTTCTATATAAAAAAACACTAACCTAGGGGATGCACCGCCATTTTCACGAATGTACTTCAAAGCTAAATATGATAACCCTATACAATCTGCACCACCAAACGCCTTAATTATAGATAATAAATCCTCAAACACTTCAATAGAGGTAAAGCATGAACCGTGCTGTAAAGTATGTGCTGTACTATGAGAAACATAATTCCTCTTTTGCTCCATTTTTCTAGCCAATGCCTGCTTAAAACCGTCTTCAGAGTAAGGGGTGTAATGCAAAAGGTTAACTACACCAGAAACTTTGGTTTCGAGAATTACATGGTCAAGTGCTCGCTGAGCTAATTGTTCTTGAAATGTAGGCATCAATCTATATATTTATGAAATTTAAAAAAGTATAGCCAGCATATCTAATTATCACATCATGCTTTCTAGCAACATATGAAATATATTGCTAGAAAGCATTAGAGCATTTCAATACCTAAAACTTCTAAATCAACTAATCGTCAATTCTTTAACTCTTACCCAAGGCACAATGCTTGAACCGAAGTCGACCGTCTCGCTAGACACCTGATCGATATCCATTAACAGCTGCGCCATGTTACCTGAAACCATAGTTTCAGAAACGGCGTAGGCAATTTTTCCATTTTCAATGTAATAGCTGTTTTTAGCTACGCCAGAAAAATCACCCTTATCATTTGGCGAACCACCAGAGAATCGGCAAAGCAGCAAGCCTTTTTCGATACCCGAAATCATCGCGGCTAGCTCCGTATTTCCGGGTTCAATAATGGTTGCGCCACCATCGTTAATTGAACGAGGCAAGCCCGTTTTATTGGCACCGTAAATACCTAATAAATAGCTATTTAACTTTCCGTTCTCTACAAGCGTCAGATCTTGGGCTCGAATACCATCGCCGGTTAGCCAATAGCCATCGGCAAGCTGGTCACTTAACGGTTTGCAGTGGATGGTTAGCTTATCTGAAGCCACCTGCTGGCCGACCTTTCCTTTGTAAATGGAGGTATCGGCAATTAATGGGCCGGTGCTAATTTGGTCTTCTAAAAAGCCGGTGAAATCTTCCAAACAATGGGGGGTGATAATCACTGGGCCGGAGAATTTCTCAGGAATTTGCTGGGTATGTACCTGCTCGGCAGACTGAGCCAATAACTGATCCATATGACCCTTCTGCCACAAAGGTGCATCAAGGTTTTGTGCGCTGTAGCCACTGTAATTAAAAGACGACGTAGCCTCGCCATCTTTAGAGGTGAACATCGCTACAAAACCATACATGCCATTATGCAAGGTAAAATCGATGCCGTTAGAATTAATCACTCGACTGCGGCTAGCAGTGAAATCCAATGTCGCTTCTTCAAGAATAGTGGTTGGATAGGTGGTTTCACAGTAGTCGGCGAACGCTTGCAGCCGGTCATACATAGTATCGTAATCGGCTTTAATTGGCCCGGTTGAAAACTCGCCTGCATCTTGTGCGGGAGCAATATCATAAGCAGCGTCAGCCTGGGCGCCTTCCGCCATTTGTACCAATTGTTCGATGGCTTCTTCGATGGCGAGGGCATCTAATCGGTTAATCGACAAACTGGCTTTTCGTTGTTGACTAATGCCGGTTAAATTCAGCGATTTATTTAAACCAGTTCGCAGCAATTTAATTTCACCGTGGTGAATATTAAATTCATGTTTATCTGATTCGCTTAAACCAATTTGTGCGCGATCAAAACCAGCAGCCCGCATTTGTTGCAGGGTATTTTTTAATAATGTTTCATTATCCATTGATTCACTCATCTCACTACCCCTTATTGGCCGCCAATATTAACTTCGCATTTGAGCGCTGGGCCCGCATCAGAAACCACCATTGATTGTTTCTTACCGCAGTAACCACCACAGCTCCAATGAAGCTCATCTGAAACCATCGAGACCGTTTTGAGCATGTCGAATGCCACGCCTGAAATAGTGGTGTCGTTAATCGCTCTGCCCAGCTGGCCATTTTTAATTTCATAGCCAAGGGTAATGCCGAACATAAATTCAGAAGTTGAATCTGCCTGACCATTATTTGAGCGCATCAAATAATAACCATCTTCTACTGAGCTGATCATATCGGCTAACTTATCTTGACCCGGTAAAATTGCCGTATTTCGCATTCTAATTAATGGCTCATCGGAAAATTTGAATGCGCGTGCATTACCGGTTAATTGATGGCCAAAATGAGCGGCGGTTTCGCGGCTGTGCATAAACTCTTTAAGAATGCCCTTTTCAATCAAGGTTACATCTTTAGCTTCTACGCCTTCGTCATCAATCCACAATGGAATTGGTAGCTGTTTGCCGTTATAGCTGTGGGCTAAATCGACCATGGTGACTAGCTCTGAAGCAACTTGCTTACCCAAATAATCACCAGCAACACTGCCACCCAACACCAGGTCAGCTTCGGTAGTGTGACCCACTGCTTCATGGGCCAAAATACCGGTGAGTTCCGAATCGAGAATCACCGTTTTACGGCCAGCTTCTGCTGCCACCGCATTTATCTTATTCATTAAATGCTGATACAAACTATCAATATTTGGGAATAACAGTTCAGGGGCGGTGAAAGCATCTTCAAATTGAACTCCGCCATGACAAATTGGCTCCATTAAATCAATTGGTTCGCCTTGATCATTTTCTGCGGTCAAAATTACATAAATCATGGCGCGTGGCAGTAAAGTGTATGCATCTGAACCAGTAGACGTCAGCAGGCGCTTTTCTAAATCTTCGGTTGCCAGCATCAGTTGGCGCGCTTTAATTTTCGGACAGGCTTTTACGATATAACCATCAATCGCCTGCAAGAACTCAATTAAATGTTGCGGGCTAACTCGTGGCTTTTTGGTAGATAAATCATGAATGCAATTGAATTGCGTTTCTGGCAATAAAATACCGGCCTTGCTAGAACGGCTGGCCAAAAAACGAGCATTGTGACCGGCACTTTTAATCAGGCTAGATAAGGTATCGGGGGTTAAGTCTGCGCTGGATGCAAAACCCCATTGTCCCTTATCGTAACTTCTAGCGCTTGCACCCAGTTGACTAGACTGGCTGTTGCCAACCAAGTCACCGTTCAGCATGCTAATACGAGTATTGTTGTTTTGTTGCACTCGCAGCTCGGTATAGCCAACAAACTGACTGGCCAGGCTGCTGAGTTGAATATCACTCAGTCTCATAGATATCTCACCTTTAATGGGTAACTGGCAAAATATGGAGTCTGAGGCGCGGGTTTTCAAGCAGCAGGGCTATTCTCTATCTTGGTAGTTAATCAACTAGCAAGCACTCTTGGTCATGTCGACTATTTTTGATTAGTTAGTCGAGCTAAATACTTCTAATCTATTTTAAATGTTCATGATAAAAGTCATAACACCATAAAATAGCAGGGTGAGCCAACCTTGCAACCACCCGCCATCATATAAATTTAATTAGTATGAAACTAAAGCTTCACATTAAACACCGACACATACTAATGCCATTGCCACCTAGGGCCTTCTGGGTAAAGTCGTCGTAACTGGCCATTAAAATGGCTTCGACCAGTTTCAACTGTACCAGCACCATCAACCGTTTCGATTACCTTTTCAGCATGAAATCGCTGAAACCATCGGCCTTGGTACGAAGGGTCACTTATCCGCTTTAACCCTTTCTCTAACTGCCTCGAAGAAATACCAAATTCTAAACGTACCGAACTAAAATCAACACCCTGCTTGACTAGTTCCTTCTTGAACTGAAGCATATATTCTTTGGTTGGCTGATAATGGCCACTCGAATTATTTACATATAACAACTTGCCAGCGACAACTCTTATATGTCCTGCTGCGGCAACAGGCCTCCCTGACAAAAAGGCGGAATGATGTTCAACATCACCCGATTTTCTTCCACAGTAAATTTCACCGTCTTTGTCCATCACAAAAGCCCATGACTCATTCGCGGTCATTAGCTTGGTACCTCTACGGTAGAGAAGTCCATCTTGTACCGTAACCAAATAATTCAATCTTTCTAATTCATCTAAATATGGAACCCGAACACCACTGAAAATATCCTTCCCCATACCTGCATTGTACAACATTCCAAGTTCTTTATAAGACATAAAAGAAACAACAAAATAATAAAAACAACCCCTACATTACTGACAAGAAACTCACAAATCAAAAGTGATAATATGCCGCATAATACTTTAACAAAAAGTATTAAAAATGAGATATAAATCACTCCCTCTTTAATATGCTTATGGTTGATTTTACGCCTTAAAATCTGATAAAAAACCTATTATTGTTACTTTAAATCAGCTGTAGATCATCTGTTTTTTTTGAAATTCTAGGTTTGACATAAAAACTTATCACGTCATAAATCACCCATTGCAAGTTTCATTATTCTGACGCTCAAATTTTAGCCATCCAATTCGATTGATGAACCTATCGAGCATTGGCATTAGAAAGGTTAATATTCAAATAAACTTCGCGTTAGGGGCTTGGAATTAAATAATAAACCGGTTGCTAATTATTCAACTTTACTTGCTAACATGTGGAAAAATTTAGAGTTTTGCTCTCCCTGCTTATGAATACCCGCATTCCATAGCGAGCATGACGGAGTGACTAATGAAGCACTGTAGTTTACAACATACTCCGAGCCGTCATTCCAGACAGGAAGTTCATGGATGCACGGATTAGGGCGACGCAGGATGCCAAAGCCGGGAAGCCGGAATCTATGTGCCAGGGATGGTAGCTCCGCTCCAGAAAAATCATTTCAGAAATTGAAACCGTTCAGGGCAATTTAAAATTTCTTCGTCCCTTAAGCCTTTTTGTAACTTACTTCATTTTAAAACTAGAGATTTTGGGAAAAATTTCTACCAATAGAACGATAGACAGGTTTCCTATAACAAAAAAAGCGAGATGACTCATCAGTCATCTCGCCTTTTTACTATCTGTATTTTTTCAAGCGGTATCTAACAAAGCACCGAGCTATTGACCATCGCTACTGCGCGAACATATTTGTCATCTAACTCAAGATAGCTACGTGATGACATATTTAAATCACGTACCTTGCCATCTTGCAGGCCATACACCCAACCATGAATCGTCAGATCTTGTTTTTGGTCCCAAGCATCTTGGATAAAAGTACAATGTGCTGCACTCATTACTTGTTCAATCACATTCAATTCACATAAACGATCACTGCGATGCTCACCGTCTTTGGCCTTTTGCAAAATCGTTTGATGCTTACGAGATATCTGTTGAATCGGCCGCAGCCAGTTGTCAATTAAACCATGGCGAGTTCCATCCATCGATGCGATAACACCACCACAACCATAATGGCCACAAATAATAATGTGCTTCACTTTGAGTACTGCAACCGCGTACTGAATTACTGACAGACAATTGATGTCAGTTTGCAGCACTACATTGGCAACATTGCGGTGAACAAACAGCTCACCTGGCAACAAGCCAACAATTTCATTGGCAGGCACCCGGCTGTCAGAACAACCAATCCACAAGTACTCGGGCGACTGCTGGCTGGATAACTTGGCAAAGAAACCCGGATCCTGTTGGTTCACCTGCTCAGCCCATTGGTGATTGTTGTCGAGTAAATCTTCTAGAGGTTTTGTCATAGTTGTTTCTTGACCAGTCTATGGCAGCATCTGTGTATAACAGCATATCACGCATTCAAAAACTGTCAGCTTTTGTTGCTTACTTAACGGCGAGTAATAACCACGACTAAACCAATGAAATTACTGATAGCTACCAAGTTATGTAGCTGACAAACCATCAGTAATTTCGGAAAAAATATGCTTCTATCATATTTCTTTAATTTGAACAGGTATCTAGAAAGCAGGTACAAAATCGACTCGCACCCGACAATAATTTGTAGCAATGCCTTTCGCCAGAATATGACTTCAAAATTTAATTTATGAAAATATATTGCAACTATCCTTCAGCCATCTGATGGCTAATTTCAATTGCCATCAATTAGCCAACGCTCGAACATCTTCAACTATCACGACTACAAAACGTGATGTGTTATTCTGTTTATCCTGCTGGCTAACAGTGACGTTACCATGTCTAAACCATTTAAAATCTTGATTCCTATTGCACTATTGATTGCGGCGATTACTGTTGCTGTTGTTCTGGTGGCAAGCAAAAAAGCCCCTGAGCAAATTATCCCTAAAAAACAGCCACCTCTGGTTTCGACTTTAAGCATTCAGCCGCATACAGTTCGATTAAGCGTTACTAGTCAGGGAAAAGTAATTGCCCGCAGCCGTAGTCAATTAAGTGCTGAAGTTGCTGGAGAAATTAGTCAGATTTCAACTAAATTGGTGAAAGGTGGTTTTTTCAAACCTGGTGAACAGCTTTTACAGATTGACCCAGCAGATTACCAAGCAAATGTTCGAGAAGCAGAAGCCGCTCTAGCCAGCGCACAAGCCCAGCGATTTCAAGAACAAGCCCGGGCCGAACAGGCATTCCAAGACTGGAAGACCTTAGGAAATAAGCGGCAAGCTGATCCACTCGTATTAAGAAAACCGCAATTGGCCCAAGCCGAAGCAGCGGTTAAATCGGCACAGGCAGCATTAGACAGAGCCAACCGCAAACTCGCTAAAACCATTATTCGCGCTCCATGGCCTGCAATGGTTAGCTTACGAATGGCTGAATTAGGACAGTTTGTATCGCCCGGCACACCTCTGGCAGAACTTATCGCGGTCGATTATGCCGAAACCCGCCTAGCACTCTCAGATAAAGAACTTTCGTGGTTAACTAAAATTGCGCCGGGTAGTCAGCAAAATGGTCCAGAAGTTATCCTTAAAAGCCGTTTTCGCGGTCAATCACAGCAACATATCGCCCGAATTGTTCGTGATGAAGGCACGATTAGTGATACTACTCGCATGCATTATTTAATTGCCCGCATTGATGACCCATACAATTTAATCAGCCAGCCAACTGCTTCAGATTTGAATGCGGCACCATTAAAAATTGGTAGCTTTGTTGAAGCAACAATTAACGGCCGACAACTCGACAATGTTTACCGTATTCCACGCTATTTACTGCAAACAGAAAACAAATTACATCTGCTCGGCGATAATAATCAGCTGAAGATTGTTCAGGCTCGGTTATTACAAGGTCAGGGTGAAATGGTGCTGATTCAAATTCCACTGCCTGCTGTGAACAATTCATCGACTGACAATGCACCCGTCAGTAACCAACCGATCACTCTGGTAACCAGCGCACTACTTGCAGCCAGCGAAAATCTGCAATTACGAATCGCCAGTACTCAGTCAAACGAACAGCCAAACGAACAACGCAGCCAACCTTTGCTAGAAGAAACAGCAACAATCACTAGCGCTGTGACTACTGAGATGACTGCAAATGAGTGATTCTCAACCAGCAAAAACACCGAAAAAGAATTCTGGTTTAAAGCGTTACACCACCAGTGAAACTGGCTTAATTGCCTGGTTTGCTGAAAACCATGTCGCAGCCAATTTGTTAATGCTGTTAATCATGGTGGCTGGTTTAATTGCAGTGGGTAGCATTCGTAAACAGACCTTTCCTGACTTCGACAGTCGAGTGGTTCAGGTCGTAATTGCCTACCCCGGCTCCGCACCGGAAGAATCAGAAGAAGGAATCTGCCTCAAAATTGAAGAGTCCTTACAAGGGCTAGAAGGCATTAAGTCGATCAACTCCTCCTGCTATGAAGGCGGTGCGACAGTCAATGTAGAAAGCAGCCAAGATTTCGAAGTCGAAGAGTTGCTCGATCAGGTAAAGCTACGAGTAGATGCCATCACATCACTACCCGAGCAGGCCGAAAAGCCCTTAATTCGTAAACTGCAATTTGGCGAAGCTACTTTGTGGATAAGTGTTTATGGCGGCGAAAACCGCAAGCAACGCCGCGCTTATGCACAGCAAATTCGTGATGAAATGGCTGCGGTTTCTGGTATGGGGCTGGTTGAGTTAGTCGGCGACCCTCAACCAGAAATTAGCATTGAAGTGTCAGAACAAACCCTTCGCGCTTACAACTTGAGCTTTGATGAAATCGCCCAAGCGGTTAGAACGGGTTCAGTCAACTTACCTGGCGGATCAATTCGCAGTGAAGGCGGCAATATTTTATTGCGCACCAAAGATCAAAAATACACTGCCGAAGAATATGCTGATTTAACATTGCGCAGTTTTCCTGATGGCAGCCAACTCAAATTGGCCGATATTGCTCAGGTTAAAGATGGCTTCTCTGAAAGTGATTTTTTCACCTACTTCAACGGCAAACCGGCCAGCATGTTGCGAGTAAAAAAAACCGGTGATCAAAACGAACTAGAAGTCGCCAGATTAGCTAGAGAATTTATTAGCGATAAAAAACTACAACTGCCTGATGGCATTGAAGTCGACTATTGGGGGGATATTTCCTACTATCTGAATGGTCGGCTAGAAATGATGATGGAAAACATGGTTGCAGGTGCAGCGCTGGTTTTCTTAATTCTGACGTTATTCTTACGCTTGCGCATTGCATTTTGGGTCATCGTCGGCATTCCTATCTGCTTTTTAGGTAGTTTATGGTTATTGCCTCTCACGCCATGGCCAACCACCATCAATATGATCAGCCTGTTTGGTTTTATTCTGGTGCTCGGCATAGTGGTCGATGATGCGATTGTCATAGGAGAAAGCGTTTATCAGCAGATCAGTGAAAAAGGCCATACCCTAGATGAAGTGATTCGCGGCGCACAAAAAGTCGCAAAACCAGCCACCTTCGGCGTATTAACCACCATGGCGGCTTTTGCACCGATTCTGTTTGTTGGCGGCGACGCGGCACCATTTTTTGAAGCCATCTGTATGGTGGTCATCTTATGTTTGTTTTTTTCTCTAGTTGAATCAAAACTAATTTTGCCAGCTCATTTGGCACAAATGAAAATACAGCATCGAGAAAACCGGGAGCCTAATTGGTTAGAAAGAATTCAAGATTCCGTTCAAGCGCGTTTACAGCTTTTTATCGAGCGCAAATATCAACCCGCGCTAGAGTGGTCGATTAAAAATCGCTGGCTGACGCTATCAATATTTTTCTCAATGCTGATTGTCACAATTGGCCTGGTTGCTGGCGGCACCGTGCGCTCACAGTTTTTCCCCGATGTTCCTAGTGATTTTATTCAGGTGGAATTACAACTAGAACCTGGCAGTTCAATTCAAACCAGAAACCAACGGCTACAGCAGCTTGAACTGGCACTCAATCAGGTCGAGGAGCGCTACGAAAAACAAAACTCCCAGCAACCTGAGCTAGTCAAGCATCAACTAACATTCGCCAGCGGTGAAACACGCGGTGAAATGGTGGTTGAGCTAACCAAGCCGGAGCAACGCTCATTAGATGCGGTTAGTTTTTCTAAGCAATGGCGAGAACAAGTCGGCGATTTACCCAGCGTTAAACTCCTTAAATTTAATGCTTCAACCAATACCGGCGGCGGTGCTGCATTATCTTTTCAATTGAATGGTAATAATCCACAAAACTTGGCTCAAGCTGCCACTGAGCTAGAACAACGATTAAAAAAGTACCAGGGTGTTTTTAATATCACTAATTCTCTTTCACAGGGCAGCAGAGAGATTCAATTAAAAATTAAACCTTCTGCTGAATCATTAGGGATTTCTTCTAGAGATTTAGGTCGTCAGGTTCGCCAGGCTTTCTATGGTGAAGAAATTCAGCGGATTCAGCGCGGTCGAGATGAAATAAAAATTATTGTTCGCTACCCTGCAGAGCAACGAAAGGCTTTAACTAGCCTAGAAGGTTTACGGATTCGCACCTCTAGCGGTGCAACCGTACCTTTTGAGGAAGTCGCTGAAATATCAAACGGCATAGGCTATTCAACCATTAGCCGGGTTGATAGAAAGCGAGTGGCAACCCTAGAAGCAGATGTCACAGCACTTGCTGAGCCAAATAAAATTGTCGAAACCATAAACCAAAATTTTCCACAATGGCTCACTGAAAACTATCCAGATATTCAGTTTAGTCTCGGTGGCGCTAGCATGGAAGAGGCAAAACTAATGAACCGCTTGGCAATCGCTGCCATGATTGCTTTATTACTGGTATTCGCCTTAATCGCTATTCCACTGCACTCTTACAGCTTGCCACTGATTATTATGTCGGTGATTCCATTTGGTTTTGTTGGTGCCATTGTTGGCCATTTAATTTTCGACCTTTCACTGAGCATGATGTCGATATATGGACTGGTGGCTCTGGGCGGCGTGGTAGTTAACGACAGTTTAATTATGGTCGACTTTATTACTCGAGCCAGGCTAGACGGGCAAAGCCTCGACCAAGCCATTCGGCAGGCAGGTAGCCAGCGATTCCGGGCAATTTTGCTCACCTCGCTGACAACATTCTTTGGACTGGCTCCGATTATTATGGAAACCAGCTTACAAGCACAGTTTGTAATTCCAATGGCCACTTCACTGGCTTTTGGTATTTTGTTTGCGACGGTGATTACTCTATTCCTGATTCCTTGTTTGTACCGAATTCATGAAGACTTCCGTCATTGGATTGGTTCAAGGGGATATTTGGAGCAGCACTCCGTTTAATAGATATGGCGCACCTGACAACTCCGACAACATAGGTGTCTTAGTGCGTCACATCTAGAGAATATTTACGCAGCGATTAATAGCTTACTCTGACGCTGTTCGTCTGCTGAAAATCCCTTTGAATATAAAACCTACAATAACGAAAAATAAATCCAAAACTATCGAACCCAACAACCCTGCAGCCAAGCCAAATAAAATAGCGGTCATGTTCAGCACAACACTAAAACTATAATGCTGCCAAACATTATCTCGCACCTCGATAATCGGCCGTGCAAAAACATGCAAATATTGACTATATATCGACTGATTAAAATCTCGTAACGCTACTTCCAAATATCGATTTCTCGACATCAGCGCACTGATACTTTCTCCGCCCGAGTTAATCACTGGGTCTTTCTTTTTTGCATAGTGATCAATCAACTTGTTCATATCACCATCAAAATATCGGTCAGCATCATCTTGAAACACAGCAACACTGCTATTGGATTCCAGCAAACGAGCTTGCAAGCTCTGCCCATATTGGCCAACAAAGCCCGGCAGCTGAATACCTACCAACACACCAAACACAAACAGCACCAATCTGCAGTATTCCATCAGCTTATTCATCGCCTCTCCTTCATCTGTGCCAGCCAAAGTAAAAACTGCATACACCCAAAGAATTAATTATATCGCTTTTGCGATGAAACAATATCAATTTGGCACCATCAATTCAAAGTAGCGGCCAGCATTGGCCTTTTGTACCAATTTATAGGCACAGGAAATTCTGCAAGATTCATCTTACAGAACATTCATCATCTAGCTAATGATTGTTGTATTGGCGTTATTTTATGTCGAACCAAACTTCTGTGCTTTGGCCTTATGCTGTTCTCTGGCCCGCCGCTTAAATTTCAATATATCGGAATATTTTCCAATCGCAGTAGAGAATTTCTGCATCAGTGACGGCCCGCGCCCACTCATGATACTAGCCCATTCAGTTGCATCAACACGAAGCTTTAATCGTTTGAATATCGATGGTAAATCTTGTTGCATATGACATTTCTTATCAATTCGTGCCATTCGAGCGCTAGCGTCAACCAACTCCAGGTAATCCTGATATTTAAATGGCAAACATTCAGAATGTTGCTGCTTTTTCATTCTAGAACCCAACAAGGGCTTTAGTCTGGGATAGTTAGGTTCCAAGTTAACTTTCTTTTTATTTTTAGATTGATTTTTCTGCTCAATATTAATTCGAGCTTGTATTGAGGTGTAATTAGAATCTTCCGGAGTTTTAGCAATGCCCGCCCGCAGTGGATTAAGGTCAACATATGCCATGCAGGTTAATAAGGCTTGTTGATCAAGCAATGCCTGTGCTTTAAATCGACCTTCCCAAAAGCGGCCGGTACAATTATCTTCAGAATTAGCTCTTCGTGCCAGCGGTTCATTAATGGCACGCATAAACCAGCTGATACTCATTAACCGCTCTCTATAAACATCAGCAAAGCTTAAAGCCATGTTCACTTCTGCCGAGGTCATGGCTTTTTTATCTTTCGGGTTGAGGTATTTTTGTACTAGATATTCGCCTTTAAATACTTTGCAATATTGGGTCAGTACTTCATCGTCAGTCCATTTTTCTGCTTTGTCGACATCGACATATAACACCAAGTGATAATGATTCGACATAATCGCGTAAGCAGCCACTTCAATAGCAAAGGCTTTTACTAACAATGCGAGCCGATCAACAATCCACTGACGGCGATGGTCGTAGTTCTTTCTCAGTTCTGGAACAATCGCGGGATCTTCGCCACACAACCACCCTCGCCTAACGCATCTGGAGCAGGCATGGACGAATGGATTGGCTTTGGGGTCGAACAAAATGGCACGAGGTGCAGGCATGATAAATTTAGGAAGGCTTTTAACAAGCATCCACTCCAGCTAATTTCAGTGGTTATCAAATATTAGCTGGAGCGAGATTATTGTGGAAATTGAAGATTTTTGGGGTGCTATAGATAAAGCTTTGGCTGGCAATCGTTACTGTTAGCTGGAGCAAGATTATTGTGGAAATTGAAGATTTTTGGGTTGCTATAGATAAAGCTTTGGCTGGCAATGGTTCTGCCTATCCTTATTTGTTAGCACTATGAGCAGTGAAGTGCATATACTTTAATAGACAGTAAAATAATTGAAATAACTGCCAGAATACATGGAACCCCAACATCTAATAAAAACCATCTCAGAATTTGACTTCGTTGATGCTTCCAAAAGCCACTTTCAAATTTAAGCAATGCATTTTCAATGTACTCTGTTTTAGAGTTCATATCTTCAATTCTTTGTTTAATTGAATTAATCGCAGGTTCAAATTGGGCATTTTCAATGTTTTTATCTATAGAATCAATTAAGCTATAAAAATGTTCAGATTGTTGCCTATGCCCTTTCCACCAAGAAAATAAAGTTGATTGCCTTTCTTCGTCAGTATTAGGTTCAAATGTTGATGAGGAAGCGTAACTGGCAACAGTTGCTTTAGGTATTTTTATGCCTGTTAGTCTTAGTTTATTTTCATTTAAATGATCAGAGGATGCCCATAGAAAGTGACAAAGAAAATACACCAATGCTACAAGTAAGAATAAATAAACATGAAATATGTTTAAGTTTTCAAATTTAAATCCAGACAGTCCATTTTGACTACTAAAACTTGCAGCGCCAATTGTTAGAATAATCCCGATAATAGAAGCGATTAGTAGATTTCTTCTTATTCTTTGAGTGTTGCTATCTAACGGCTCAATATTTGGTTTTTGTAATAGTAATTCAAAATCCACTTCTAATCCTTTATAAGTTAAGACGAAAAAATTTAAATAGTGCTAACGCCGCATTAAGCGGACTAAAATAGTGGGTTAAAATGTGTAGTGAAGTGAAACGTAACCCACTGTTTTAGTTCCGTTTAAATGCCTTATTAGTTTTCACTTCTTGACTGATAGTTTGCCTATATACATTTAAAGCATTTTTCTGTCTTTGTTCACTTCTGTTTTCTAAGCTATTAATAACGTATTCACATTCAAATTTTAAATCTAAATTATTAGCTAAATTCTCTGTTTCCGAAGATATTACATCGATGGTACTAGCTAATTGAAGTCTTCCTGGAGCCGATGAGGAATTCCACGAAAACCTAGGGGAGTGCTTCAACATAGCAATTGCTTTAGCTATGCCATCTAGTACTTTAAGCCTATCTACTTTAACATCATCATAGATTGACTCGATATCCTCTGGATATTTGTACCATAAAAACTCATCTGCAATTGTAAAGCTAATAGGATTTTTACGGGGAACAAACGCAGTAGGCGGAATCGATTTTAGCTCCGACACTAACTCAGTATTTATAAAGACCCTTGCCCCTTTACCAGTTTCCTCAAGCTTTACTGCATCAGTAACAGCCCCACCACAAATAAACATACCAAGCTTAGTATTAATTTTATCTGGTTCAACAATCTGACCGTATGCTAAGCCTCCTCGACAGAGAATTCCCCCAAGAGTAGATTTCCACATAATGTCTCTTGCAACATTAACAACTAAGTCTGGATCTTCTGACCATATAAATGCGCAGTCGGATAATTGAGCTACCTTAATTTTCTTGAAATTCTCAGTAGCATTAGTCAATATTCTTCTAAATTTTACGAGCAACTTTGCACAAAATTGATGTTCAGAAAAGCTTTCTTTAAAACTAAACCTATGAGACAAAAAATCTTCTTCAGTTATATTAATTTTCCCTTGAGTTAACGCTCCTACTCCTAGGATATCAACAAAGAAAACCACTCCACTATATTCTTTCAAATTATATCTCGATATTTACGCCGAACTTGGTGAGAAAACTAACAGCGACCTATAAGGAATTTTTGCCGCATAGTCTTCTATAGATATGAAAGCCAGATTCCTCTTTGTAGCTGCTAGAACTCGCTTGCCACTTGGTTTAACCCGGCTTTCATCCGATGAAAGCGAGGCTATATTGAGAATCCGCATATGTCAATTGACTGATCTAACAGCATAAATCGTTATAAGTTACACCAATCACATACCTTACCTAACCATATGTTTGTTAAGCTTTTATTTATGGTGGTCAAATAACATATACGGATAACTATCAGGAATGCTTGCGCTGGATAGCAGATAAAATACACGCACCGGCATCCATGCCTTTTTGCGATATACACAAAAAAGCCCTGCTGTTTCTGGCAGGGCTTTTTACAATGCTCTTTACGGCGCGTTAACTATTAAACCTGCGGCATTGCCCGTTTAATAATCGCCATAAAATCAGTCTCTGCGGGTAAGCTGCCAAGGCTTGCTGCAGCTGGCCCGGAAATTCGGCTAGCGATATAAGCTTGGGCAATTTCTGGATCGCCAAAACGAATTAATGTTGCGGCCTGTAATGCGGTTGCCATATGGTCGACTACCGTTCTGCCGCGAACTTCCAATTCAGCAAAGTTATCGAATTGTGATTTTAATTGTTCAATATGATTATCTAGCGCTGCGTTTTCACCACGGGCTAAATTTAATTCAGCAAAAAAAGCTTCTAGGCATGCGGGCTCTTTTTGGATTGCTCGAATTACATCAAGACATTGAATATTTCCGCTACCTTCCCAAATGGCATTTACCGGCGCTTCACGGTAAATACGCGACATAATATTTTGCTCAACGTAACCCACACCACCGATGGCTTCCATCGCTTCATAGCTTAAATGCGGTGCCCTTTTACAAATCCAGTATTTACCGACTGCAGTTGCAATGCGGGCAAATAAACCTTGTTGTTCTGCATCGGCTGACGATTGCTGAGACATATCTAGCGCATGGCCCACTCGCAGGGTCATCGCCAAAGCCGCTTCACTTTCCAATGCTAAATCAGCTAAAACATTTTGCATTAAAGGTTGTTGATGAAGGTTTTTACCGAAGGCACTGCGGCCTGAAGTGTGATGAATTGCCTGGGCAACCGAGGCGCGCATTAACGCCGATGAGCCCACCATGCAATCAAAACGCGTCATCGAGACCATTTCAATAATAGTGCGAACACCGCGCCCTTCTTCACCCAACATCCAACCATGGGCATCGCGATATTCAACTTCGGAAGATGCGTTAGAAATATTGCCTAGTTTGTTTTTTAATCGCTGGAAATAGAGACCATTTTTGCTGCCATCTTCTCGCCAGCGAGGCACCAAGAAGCAAGATAAACCGCCGTCAGTTTGTGCCAACACCAAAAAGGCATCGCACATCGGCGCAGAGCAAAACCATTTGTGTCCGGTCAGTGAATATTTCTGACCGCCACCGCTATTGGTTAATGGCGTAGCAATCGTGGTATTGGCACGGACATCAGAACCCCCCTGTTTTTCGGTCATCGCCATGCCGATGGTGACGCCTTTTTTATCATACCAGGGGATATTTCGCGGATCATAAACACCGGAAAGAATCTTCGGCAACCAGATTTCAGCGATATCTGACTGATGTGAAATTGCCGGAACTGCAGCAAATGTCATGGTCAGTGGGCAGCCTGAACCGGCGTCGGCCTGCATATGCAAATATTCCATTGCAGCACGCGCAACATGGGCACCTTTTTTAGTTTGCTTCCATGGCAATGCAGGCATATCTGCGGTAATCGCAGCATTCATTAATTGGTGATATGCAGGATGGAAATTCACTTGATCCACACGATGACCAAAACGGTCATGGGTTTCAAATGTTGGCGCATTTTCATTGGCTAGAAAACCGGCTTTGAGCAAACTGCCGCCGGCTTGTTCGCCGTAACTTTGCAGTCGATCTACCGCCCAGTCGCCATAAAAAACTTTCAACCAATGCTGTAGCGGTATATCTGATGTGAAACTGTTGTAATCTTCCAGCGCAGTTGGCTGGTTGAATACCTGGTGGGTTTCCGACATGAGTAAATCATCCAGGTTAACGGGCAGTGTTGCTGCTCTCATTGTTGTTATCTCCGGCATCCTACCTGATCGGCCAACCCAGCTTGAATATGATAGTTAAACATTCAAGCTGTAATCCTTGTCAGCTGTTTATTGTTTCATTCTGAACTCACCATTGATTCACTCTAAAGCTATCTTGGGCAGGTGTTGCAGATGAAACTTTTAGTTTGTTGTCGCTATTGTGAACTTATTCAGAAACGTGTCAAAAGTAAACAGTTTGTCATCAACACAACCAGCAATAACATTCAGGCATGATCGAAATAACGAATGATTATGTAGATCTCTGACTACCGCTACTAGTTCCCCACGCAGCTAAAACACCTGCGATACAGCCAAACAAATGAGACTCCCAAGAGATATAGCTCGCCACCGGTAATAACCCCCAGAACATAGAGCCCCCATAAAAAATAAACACCACTACAGCAACTAATGGGTCAATCAGATTTTTGGCGAACCAACCACGCGCCATCAAAAAGCCAAACCAGCCAAACACCAAACCACTGGCACCAATATGAATCGAATCTCCCCGGCCAAATAACCACACAGCCAATCCACCTAACAAGATAATTTCAGCAGTGACCATGCTAAAAACCTTATTACCCAATCGACAGACAAGTGCCCCCAAAATAATTAATGGAAACAAATTAGAAAGGAAATGAAACAAATTACCGTGGAGAAAGGGTGCAAGAGGAATACCGAAAAGCCCGCCGATGCTGCGAGGCTCAATGCCATACCCATTAAAGGCACGACCAGATAACAGGTTGGTAGCTTCAGTTAGAGCTATGACAGATAACAAAATAACCAGTGGACGAAAACGCATAGCAGCTCAATTAGAAGTAAATATAAGCATCAGCATGCTAAGACCCTTAGCGAATGTCCAGAGCTCAGATTGATTTACCTATTTTTTTCAATAAAGATGGCAGATAGAAAATGTTAGGCTCAAAAATACTAATAATTAGAAGGACTAGGTGAAGCAATTTAAAAATTAGCTGACAGGGCGCCAATGATCGTTATCTAAAAGTTGCTGCATTATCTGACGAACAAAAAAATCATCTTTTTGGTTGATTGCACAACTAGCGACCTGCTGCTTGGCTAATGAATCTTGGTGATTCAACTGCGCTAGCTCTGAAATACCCGCTGTGACATTTCCTACCGCCTCAGCATCACTAGCAGTCAACCAACGTAAACGATAGGTTCGACCATCTTGCGAATTTTCTAACTGGCAATTAAGCGGCGAATGCTCTAATTGTCGCTGTACTGTTTGCTGAATCAACTGCCGGTATTCTTGCTTGTCCATTCTCAACTGATAGGCATGCAGCTGCTTGTCAGATAGCCCCATTGAAAGACTCACTTTTTGGTTGCGAAAGACTTTAATTTTCAAATCGGGCTGACTATTGGTTCGACTGAGTACATCTAAAGCAATCAAGGGTGTTTCTGATGTATTTAACATGGCGGTTTGATTATGCCACGGCGGTGTTGCCGTTGAAGCAACCAGCGACTGATAAATACCCAAAACAGGTAATAATAAAACCAAAAATAACGCCAATGGCATAATACTTCTCACATATTACAAAACTCGAACACTCTGTAAGGTTGGTCTATAAATCGAAATTTCGCCGCCCAAATTGCTGCCTTTCATGCGGTAGATCAGCCTATTAATCTACTTTATGGCTTAATAATTTTTTTAGATAGCCTATTAGTAATAGATGTGACAATTAAAAGAGAAAAGCCACGTCTTTTTAAATAACAATCCAATAATCATTGCATTTGTTTTTGCACTATTTAACAGATATAACGCATATAACCCCGCGTACGCCCAAAGGCTTGCCTAACAATCACCTAAAGACACAGGTATTTTAGGGCATCATCTTATGTGAATACTCACGCAACGATTAATATGACCTTTGCATTAGCAGGGTGGGTACCCGCGCCACTTCAAGATGTTTGTTCTGCATCTTGAACTGATTTAGGTATAAAATGTATACCTTGCTCTGACCTTTGGATAATCTTTTGAATCTCAACCCGCAACAAAGCGCCGCTGTTAAGGCTATTGAAGGCCCGGTATTGGTATTGGCAGGTGCTGGCTCGGGCAAAACCCGGGTAATCACTGAAAAAATAGCTTGGCTAATTCAACAGTGTGATATGCGGGCACGCAATATTGCCGCGGTAACCTTTACCAATAAGGCTGCCAGAGAGATGAAAGAACGGGTCAGTAAGCTGCTTGAAGGTAAGCAAGGCCATGGCTTGATCGTCTCGACCTTCCACAATTTGGGTATGAACATTATTCGAAAGGAGTACAAAGCACTGGGAATTAAGCCCGGCTTTTCTCTGTTCGATTCAGATGACAGCATTGCTTTGCTTAAAGAACTGGTTGGCAAGGATGGTTCGGTCGAATTGGATATGGACGCAATTAAGTCTGCCCAGAGCAAAATATCCAACTGGAAAAACGACATGATTGATCCAGACCAAGCATTTGCCAGCAGTTTGGATGAAAGCGATCGATTTGCGGCAAGATTGTACAAATTCTATCAGCGCACCATGAAGGCTTATAACGCATTAGATTTTGACGATCTAATTCTGATGCCATTAATGCTATTAAAACGAGACCCGGAAGTTCGGGAAAGATGGCAAAATAAAATTCGTTATTTATTAGTCGATGAATATCAAGACACTAATGCCAGCCAATATGAATTAGTAAGAATATTGGTCGGCCTAAGACGAAATTTCACTGTAGTTGGCGACGATGACCAGTCGGTTTATGCCTGGCGTGGTGCTAACCCGGAAAACTTGAATAATCTTAAAAAAGATTTCCCCAGCTTAAACGTGATTAAATTAGAGCAAAATTATCGTTCTGCCGGGCGCATTTTGAAATGCGCCAATAAGTTAATTTCTAATAACCCCCATGTTTTTGAAAAAAGACTATGGAGCGACAAAGGCTACGGCGATCCGTTAAAAGTGATTAGCTGTAAAACCGAAGAAGCTGAAGCCGACCGGGTTATTTCTGAACTGGTGAAGCACAAGTTTATAAATAAAACCGATTTTAAAGATTATGCGATGCTTTATCGAAGCAATCACCAGTCGCGAATCCTTGAACAGTTCTTAATTAAAAACCGTATTCCTTATAAAGTGAACGGCGGAACTTCATTTTTTGCCCGGGCTGAAATTAAAGATTTAATGGCTTATTTGCGGCTCATGGCCAACCCAGACGATGACAATGCATTTTTGCGTATCGCCAATGTTCCAAGGCGTGAGCTCGGCCCGGCCACTCTGGAGAAACTCGGTGACTATGCCAATCAGCGTGGCACGAGCTTATTAGAAGCAGCCGGTGAAATGGGCTTATCGACCATCATGCCCAACAGCCAGTTAATGCGTTTACGCCGTTTTACTGAATGGCTGGCATTGCAGTCAGATAACGCCGAACGTGGTGATGGTGTTCAAGTAATTAAAGATCTGCCTAATGAGATTGGTTATGAAACCTGGCTTTATGATTCTGCCGGTAGCGAGAAAGCAGCAGAAGCTCGTTGGAAAAATGTTCAAGAATTAATCCGCTGGGTTAGCGGCATGTTAGAAGATGATGAGGAAGAAGGGCCACTTACCTTAAAGGAAGCGGTGAATCGATTATTGCTTCGAGACATCATGGAGCGAAATCAAGATGAAGAACAGACTGACCAAGTTCAGTTAATGACATTGCACGCGTCTAAAGGCTTGGAATTTCCCCATGTATTTTTAGTCGGTATGGAAGAAGATTTATTACCACACCGGGTCAGCATCGATGAAAACAACATAGAAGAAGAACGGCGGCTGGCTTATGTCGGTATTACACGGGCTCAAAAAACCTTAACTATGACCATGGCTCAAGAACGTAGGCGCTACGGAGAAACCGAGCAAACCGAACCGAGTCGTTTTCTCGACGAACTTCCTGCCGATGATCTTGTCTGGGAAAACTCACGAACGAAAACTGACCCCAGCCAGGCAAAACAGCAAGGAAATGCGAGACTTGCTTCGCTTAAAGCGATGCTTAATCCAGATTAATGGCTTCAAACGTTAATAAATTTTAGTTTTTCAAAGTTGACAAATTAGCCAAAAATCAAACTTAAACTGACTTAGCAGAACAAAAATACATTTTAATTCGATTCCTACCTTCGTTTTTTTATCTATTCAAATAATCTCTTATCAATATTCGTTTGCGAGTTTCGCAAGCGAATATTAATCATTTACATATTTTCGAGTCAGATCTTATGAGTTTAACCTGACACAAGTCAGCTCATTTGCCGAGCCGCGCCATATGATAAAGCGCTCAACTAGTGTTATTGACTAGTTCGTAAAAAACGCTTATCGAACATACCGCTTTCAGAGAGAAGTCATAATGAAAAAAGCTGTTTTGCTAGCACTCGGTCTGTGTGCAGCTGCTGGTGCAGTTCAGGCTGACGAAAAATTAGTTATCGCTCACCGTGGTGCAAGTGGCTATTTGCCTGAGCACACTCTGGAGGCATATTCTGCCGCCTACTTCATGGGTGCAGATTACATCGAACAAGACGTCGTTATGACTAAGGATGACCAATTAGTTGTTCTGCATGACCCATACCTGGATCGTGTCACTGACGTTATCAGAAAATTCCCTAAGCGCTTCCATATCATGCCTGACAAAAGCAAGCGCTGGCGTGCAGTTGATTTCACTTTAGCTGAAATCAAAACCCTGCAAGCAGTCACTGGTTTCCAAATTCCTGATAACTCTGAAAAAGGTAAGAAGGCTGACTTGACCAAGGCTGATTGGCCTGAGCGTTTCCCATTGTGGAAGTCAGACTTTGAAGTACCTACTTTAGGTGAAGCAATTGAGCTGATCCAAGGTTTGAACCAGTCAACTGGCCGTAACGTTGGTATCTACCCAGAAGTTAAGAACCCTAGTCAGTTCTTGATTGAAGGTAAGGATATTTCTATGGCAGTTCTGAAAGAACTGAAGAAATATGGCTATACCAAGAAGTCAGACAAGGTTTTCGTACAGTGCTTTAATCCAATCGAAACTAAGCGTATTGCAACAGAACTGATGCCTAAACTGGGTATGGATCTGAAAGTAATCCAATTGGTTGCTGAGACTAGCTGGAACGAATCTTTTGAAATCAAGAGAAACAAACTGGTTCCTTACGATTTTGATTGGATGTTTAAGCCTGGCGCAATGAAGAAAATTGCTGAATACGCAGACGGCATTGGTCCATGGAAGCCATTCTTATTGGATTCTGCCAAGTCAACTCGTGACAACCTAGCTATCAAGCCTATGATGACTGACGCTAAAGCTGCAGGTCTGGTTGTTCACCCTTACACCTTCCGTGCAGATACTGGCCGCGTTATGGCTCCAGCACGTGACTTCGAAGACATGATCAACATGTTCTACTTCGATGTAGGTGTTGACGGATTGTTCACTGACTACGCTGACCGTGCATTCAACGCTCTGCACTAAAAGCGAATCAGATAGAACGAACTAGAATACCGTTTGATCAAAGGCACCCTCTCTAGAGAGGGTGCCTTTTTTTTACTTTTAACCAGTTTGCCAACCAGTTCTCAATTTGATTTATTCTTACTGATAGCCTCATAAGTAAAACTTATCAGGAATAGCAATGAGAACTGGTATTTTTGGGTGGCTTTTTAATAAGCACACTAAAGCCTCTACCCGCCATTACCCCAAGCAACACCCTGAAGAAGCAAAAGCCGATGACGTATGCTACGAAGTACCTTACCTTCATCAGGCGCATGTCAATATGTGCTACGACGCCAGCCTTGCAATGTTGCTAGCCTTCCACGAAATACCTGCAGTAATAGATTTGGTGCACAATCCAAGGGGCACTTTTCAAGGCACTGATTATGATCGTCAAGTCAGCTTTTTAGAAGGTGGCCAAAAAGTGTGGACCAGCGCAGGATTTTTTTTGGGCGGTATTAACAGAGAGCGTTTGTTAGAAATTCTCAAACAAAAAGGCCCACTACTTGTCACTGGCGATTTCGTTCGATTGTTTCTACATAAGCGAGCAGGCCATGCAATCTTGTTGAAAGGTATTTATGGTAACCAGGTTGTTTTGCATGATCCTTGGCACGGAGAAGACCGCTATAAAAGTATCGATTGGTTTACTAGTCTATTGGATCGAGATTTTGGTTTTTTGTATGTAGGCAGTCAATTCAGTCGAAGTAATATTTTTTCTGACATAGAACAAGCTTCACGATCAGCAGCATAAAGACTACTCTTTTTGCTGCTGATGTGAATTCAAGCTTAGTCAATGCGGTTTTTTTAAACATTCAAAAAGGCACTCTCTCAGAAAGTGCCATTTTTATTTTACTGCCAATTTAATCGCATATCCCAGTTGTAGCGATGCTCCGGCTGTAACGGCAACTGCTGCTGATCAACGCGCTGCAATACATTTTTTGCAGCAACTAAAGTGGCATCTCGACCAAATATAAAACTCTGCTCATTAACAATAGTTTTATAAGCTTTATTTAACGTCAAAGCTCGCTGCTTGCTCGGCATAATCAATTGATAAATAGATTCTTGCGTTGCAACCTTTTCACTATCAAGCTGACCATTTTCATTAAACCATCGCTCAAGCATTTCTTTGTTTTGCCTAAACTCATCACCACCGCCGACTCTTTGCATGTAGGTTAAATATTCACCTTCCTTTTCAGTAATCGATGGTACATCTTTGATTTTATTTAAATCGATATATCCCCAACCAGAAGAACCTTGTACTTTTCTGGCAAAAGAAAAAGTTTGGTCAATCGTTGAGCCAATGGTTTTATGACAACCGTTACAGAAAGATAATTCTTCTGGATGTTGCTGGCGTAAAGCTCCAGACTGATCTTCGATATATCCATTTAAAACCCAGCTAAAACCATTATCAATACCACGGTCGCCTAGCTGTACTGTTTGTGGCAAACGCTCTTCTTCTTTTTCTTTGGCTTCTAGATAGTAAGCGCTAGCTAAGGCTTCTTTAGTTCTAAAGGCGCTTTTTTTCATATAACGCACTTCTTTCATTCGCCTAGCGTTGAAAATATCGCCTTGCTCATCAACACCTAAATATCTAACGGTATGTAAAAATTCAACACCTGCTGGATAGAGCATATGTGCAAGCTCTATATGACTTGCATCACCAATGTAATTTTTCTGGCGGCTAATTTCGGTGATTTCATCCGATAGCAGCTGGTCATTGTTTAAATCTTGGCCAATTGAAATTTCCGAGGTTGGCAAAACACTAATGCGATCCAAATCTTTAATCGCCATTTCTAGCAGACTTAAATTAATCAAATAGATATCTTGTCGATAAGCACTCGATTGCTCTCTGAAAATTTTTGGCAGGCGGATCATCGCATCACCCGTCGAGCCATTAGTTGGCCAAAAAGTACTTGGAAATGGCTTGTAGTTGTAAGCAATCCAATGACTACCATCTTTAGCCAGGCCATTTTTTTCAAAAGCTAAGCTAGGATCAGATAAATTGGTGAGTGCTGACTTTTCTCCAGCCCATGATGAATCATTGTTCAATTTTTCTATTAATGGCGTGTAATTATCTTGTTCGCTCCATTGCATAATTTCGTCATCAGAAATTTCAGCAATTGCATTAGTTCTGTCGACAAACAAGTTCTTCCAACTGTTAGCACTACCCACATCAGAAAACTCATAGTTACCTTGCAGATCACCATCGCCCATTACATTGGGACGTTCTTTTTGATCGGGATAACTCTGATGACACACATAGCACGGATTATTGGTGCCATTGGTTTTGGTGTAACACTGCGGCGGAATAACCGATTCGGGGTTATACATTTGTTCTGCTGCAATATAACTGGCAGCAGAAACCTCGCCCTCACTGTTAGAGACCTTTCGTGAGTCATCACTTGAAGAGCATGCTGCCAAGGTGAAAAAACCAAACAAAAATAACAAATGGCGCATTAAAATTACCTTTTTATTAAAAAAGGAAGCCCGAAGGCTTCCTGATATGCAAGATCTAACTAAATTGTTATTTCGCTGGCTGGTACATCCACAAAGTATTGTTGGTTTGCACGCCGTCTTCACCAATCAGCAAACGGCCATCATCTAGAACAATGACGTTGTCAGGCTGAGCAAGCTTTGAAGTGTCACAAGTCTTATCTCCATCAACTTTAACAATCGCGCCACCCATAATGACCGGTTCAATTCGAGTGATATCATATGTGCCATTTAATTCGGCACGATAAATACCACCACAGCCATTAGCTGATCCATCTAACTGAATATCACCTTCGTCATCAGTTAATGTTTTACCTAAATCAGCAATTGCCATATAGACATAAGCACTTTCGACATCTTCGCCAGCAATGGTATCGACGCCTTCAACAGCTTCTTTGGCACGTTTTTGGTTAATCGAAATACCTTCTAACTTGCGCCACTCTGCCGTTGCGCCTTTTTGACGTGCCGCCTGACGTGATTCAAGGAATGCCGCTCGGTCATCCATATCCTGACCTGCGGTAACTGCACTTCCACCATTAACTTGAGCTGGGTATTTCTGGTCACCTCTAGCCCATGCTTCAACGTCTGCAACGGTCATAAAGTTGGTTTTTCCATCTTCAAACGCATTCATTCCTATACCATTGAAGTCTTCGATCCAGCCAGCAATCATGGCATTTTCACCATGTGCTAATTCAATCCACTGCACATCAAAACCGGTTTCATTCGGATCGTTCTTTTCAGCATCTTGAGTTAATTTCGCGCCATACAATGTACCGGCACTTAAATCATTAGCGGTATCAGCAATAAACTTAAATAAAACGCCACCGGTGTCGTCTTGAGATAAATAAACTGTTTTTCCATCCGGCATTACCGTTGAATTTTCATGTTCGTAACGGCCCATAGCAAAATGCTTTACTGGCTGAGGATTTGTTGAAGTTGGATTTGTGATTTCAACGATATAGCCATAATCATATGGATTGGGGGCTGCAGGGGCAGTCAGTTGCCACATCCGTTGTAAACGACTACCTGCCTTTTGAGCTTCTACAGGGTTATTCCAGTTGGCATCTGTTGTGGTATCAACCGCAGAATTTACAATCCACTCTTCTGAAGAAAGCGGTGTTCCCCAAGGGCTCACCGAACCAAAGCAGTTAGCTGCAGTGCCTTTTACTTCAGAAAAATCAACCATCATTGGACTCGACACTGTCCATTCGCCTTCAGCGTTTTTCGATAATGCCAATCGGCTCATACCACCGGGATAATCTTCCCAGTTGGTAAACAAATAACCTTCACCAATACCCGTGGAGATAAAGCCGTTAAAGTCAGGCATGTTGTTATCGAGTAGCAGCGTGTCACCGGCTAGGTTGTAGATATTGCCTAGTTTCTCTGGCAGATCTCCGCCAAAAGTATCGCCATTTTGTCCCAGCACCTGGTATTCGCCATAAGCCGTTTTTACCAGTTGCTTATCACGGTCATTATTTGGTACCGGCAACTCAACAAAAGGAAGCGGTAGATCGTTCAGATTAAAATTTTTAACAACACCAACCGTGCCTTTATTGTATGGCCTGAAGTTATCATCGACTTCGCTATTACTATCGGCTGGGTGCTGAACATTGAAAAACAAATCGCCTTCATCGTTAACATACACTCCAGTGACTTCAGCACCTAAAGGCACCGTGGCAACTCTGCTTAGCACAGCAGCTGAAACTGTTTTGTCATCATTAGCACTTTGATCGTTTTCGCTGTCACTGCAGCCAAGAATCGAAGCACACAGAAGGGCTGGCACGCTTAACGCCCACATTTTATTCTGAATTTTCATTATGATTTTTCTCTGTCAAGGCAGCAAAAGACAGTCGAAAACTAACTGGAAGATATTTCATTTTGATTGCGGTTTTTTGTTGTTTTAAATATCAGTTGCGGCTTGACACTCCAGCAGATCAGCGAACCCAAGCAGCACAATAGAAAAAAACTATTGAAAGCTTTAAAACAACCAATTTCACAAAACATAATCATCAGTTCATAATGCAACACAGATTTAGAGCTTGAGAGCAATTTAATGAAACGCATCACTATTTTTGGTCGTGAAGGTTGTGGCTTTTGTGTTAGAGCAAAAGAATTATGTGAGATTCGTGAATTAGAATTTCGCTATATCGATATTCACAAAGAAGGTTTGAGCAAGGCTGATTTAGAAAAAACCATTGGTAAGCCTGTCGAAACCGTCCCTCAAATTTTTCATGGCCAGCAACATATTGGTGGATTTACTGAGTTTGATGCATTCGTTAAAGCTGAACTCGAGAAAAAAGCTAGCTGACCCAAAGTGCCTCTTGCTGATCTATAAGATCGAACTGCTGCAAATAAAAAAAATATCTCAAAAGGCCAAACTTCACAGTTTGGCCTTTTGTATTTTTATTGAAAGATACATCCCAGCTCAATGAAACATTCTCCCTCTACAATAGATAATCGTTGCGGTCATTCACTTGAGTTCCCCCATGATTATCCAGCCAATCATCAAAGGCGCCGTCGCCAAAACAGCGCATCCATATGGCTGCCAACAAGCGGTGTTAGAGCAGATTCAACAAGCTCAATCCAGCCATTGGCAAACTAGCCAATTTAAAAAAGTATTGGTACTGGGCGCATCGTCTGGTTTTGGCTTAGCTTCTCGAATCGCGCTGACTTTTGGTGGTGCTTTGGCCGACAGCATTGGTGTTTCCTTCGAACGCGGCCCCAACCAAGACAAACAACTTACCGGTACTGCTGGCTGGTATAACAACATTTACTTTCGGCAATATGCTGAGGAAAAAAGGTTAATTGCTAAGAACTTTATTGGCGATGCTTTTTCTGACGATATTCGACAACAAGTGATCGATTATATTAAAAGTGATTTTGGTGGTTCAGTTGATCTGGTGGTGTACAGCCTTGCCAGCGGCATTCGACCTGACCCTGAAACAGGTACTGTTTTTCGATCAGCGATTAAAACCATCGACAAACCCTATTCAGGCTATGTACTTAATTTAGAGTCGGATTCACTAGAGCAAACATTATTACCGGTTGCTTCCCAGCAAGAAATTCAAGATACGGTAAAGGTGATGGGCGGTGAAGATTGGCAAGACTGGCTCACACTACTGGCCGATGCCGGTGTTTTAGCCAAAGGTTGTCAAACCATTGCTTATTCCTATATGGGCCCGAAAATCACCCATCCAATTTACCATCAAGGTACTTTGGGAAAGGCGAAAGACCACCTACATCAAACAGCCGAACAAATGAATCAACAATTGAACCAATCAATTAATGGCCAAGCTAAAATTGCTGTTTGCAAAGCACTGGTCACTAAGGCAAGCATTTATATTCCTGGCTTTTCTCCATACATGATGGCGCTATTTAAAATAATGAAGCAGGCAGGCAATCATGAGAGCTGCATTGAACACATGATGCGTTTGTTCGGCAATAAAATCGCCCAACCACTTTCAAAAAACTGCTTGATTCGAATGGATGATTGGGAGTTAGACTTAGCAATACAAAATAAAGTGGCCCAGCTATTACCGTTAATTAACTCAAATAATTTTAAAGAAATTGCCGACTACTCAGCTATCAAAAAAGATTTTATGCAGCTAAATGGATTTGAATTTAACAGCATTGATTATGAAGAAGACATCGATCTATCTTCACTTAAAAATATGCATCTCTAAATTTATTTTTATGTGATATCTAGGTATTTAAAGTGACCTCAATTAGCAGAGGTCACAAAAAAATTATCTTCAATATTTAATCAGCCTGCCATTCATGTTCGCTAGGATGCATAATCATAAGGCCCACCTTTTTCTAAGGCTTTTTGATAGCTCTCTAATTGATGAATATGATCGACATAGCCTGCAATATTGGAATACTGCTTTCTTGCATCGCCTCTGCTAATAGCAGCTTCAAGAGGAAAGATCATCTGAATATCAGCACCGGTGATTTTATCGCCAGCAAACCAAGTTTTCCCTTCCAAGTAATCATCAACATACTGAAGGTTTTTGATGAGATTAGGCCCGGCATAACCAGCAATGGCTTTGTCAGCAATAGCCTTGGCGACTGGACGAATAAAAAATGGCATTGGCGCTGTTTTAATTTTTTCAAAAACTAACGTCATCACCATAAATGGCATCAGCGATCCTTCGGCATAATGCAGCCAGTATAAATACTGCCAATGGGCTTCGCTTCCCTGTTCAGGCAACAAATCAACATTCTGACGATAGCTTTGAGCAAGATATTCAATGATCAAACCCGATTCAGCAATGGTTCTTTGGCCATCGGTAATCACCGGAGATTTACCAAGCGGATGAATTTCTAACAGTGCTTCTGGCGCTAGAGAAGTTTCGCTATTACGTTGATAAGTCTTGATTTGATAATCAACTGCCAAGGTTTCTAGCAGCCAAATAATGCGTTGTGAGCGGGAGTTATTTAGATGATGTAGCGTGATCATTTTATTTTGCTCTTATTATGTTATGCATATCTGCACTGGATTCAGTGTGCCGATCAATTAGCATAAAATCGAGCAATATTTCTAATTAGATTTTAAGTTCTCGTTATCATCAAAACCTGCCAACTTAGCGGCAAACCTTGTTCAGTGCGCAGCGTTTCATAGGCCTGTTGCATGGCGGCAAGCCGCTGTTTTCCGGTAAGACCGTTAGCTCGACCAGAATTGAGATTTCTAGCACCAATGCCCTTAATCGAGCGCATCAGTGAAAATACATCGGGGAAAAACTCGGTATAGGTAACTGTTTGAAATTGTATCTCAGGAAAATGCTGCTCAATTGTATCTAATGCTTGCTGCTGATTTAGGAAGCGATTGACATGAACTGAAGCAGACGCAGATACAGATTTACCAACAGTAGCCGCCAGCTTGCTATCTGCTTGCTGCCAAGCAAATTGTAATTCAGCTAAGGTGCCTTCTAGCAAGGTAGTGAACAACAACTGCCCCTGAGGTTTTAACACCCGTTTCGCTTCAACCATTACCTTGTCTAACTCACACCATTGCAGTGCAAAGTTTGAGTAGATCGCATCAATTGATTGATCCGCCAGCGGCAAAAGCTCAGCATCGGCACAAAGCCAACTATTGCTAACTGCTAAATGCCCGCGCTTAGCTTGCTGCAACATACCCTGAGCTAAATCCAACCCTAAAATATGCGCCTGCGGCCATTGCTGTTGCAATTGTCGATTTAATTGGGCGGTGCCGCAACCTAAGTCGAGCAAAAGCTTTGCTTGCTGACTAGTGGTTGCAAACTGTGAATGTTGATTTGCCCAAGCAAGTAGCTCGCAGCCGGTTTTAAACTGGATTTGTGCCAAGGCATCATAATCATTGGCCGCTTTACTAAATGAAGCAGCCAATGTAGAACGATCAATAGCTAAATTAGACTCAGTCACTCGCTTGCTCTACGGCTTTTGACGATGCCGAGGTGAATTCAGTCAGCGCAGCTAAAAATTGCTCTGGATGAGACAAAAACGGTGCATGGGAAGCTTTTTCAATTACCTTGGTTTGGCAATGCCCACTACTAGAAGACTGATTAATTAAATCTTCAATTAGCGGTGCAGCACGTACCGGCACTAAGCCATCTTTTTTACCACAAATTTGTAGAACTGGTTGAGTAAGGTCGGCTAATTGATAGCGTAAATCGGCATCACGTAAAATCTCCAAACCACCGCGCAAGGCTAATGGTGCGGGTTCGCCATGACGAAATACAATATCTTTTAACAAGGCAATATCTTTACGCATGGTTTCACTACCCATTGCTTGTAAAGACAAAAATCGAATCAGTACTGCTTCGAAATCTTCTGAAAGCATTTCATGAAACTGCTTTAAAACATCAGGTTTGATCGCATAACGCCAGTCATCATCTTGGATGAATTTGGCGGTCGATGCGGCTAGCACTAATTTCTCAACTCGATCAGCCGATTTTAATGCTGCATTTAATGCAATTATTCCACCCAACGACCAACCTAACCAAATCGCTTTTTCTGGTGCGACTTTTAATACAGCATCCGTCACCATCTGTAAGTTATACGGCTTAACCTGGGGGCTTCGGCCAAAGCCAGGTAAGTCGATTAATGTCACTCGGAAATGTTGTGACAATTGAGGTAATAAAGGTTCCCATATCCCTGAATGCATTCCCCAACCGTGCAGCAGCACCAGCTCTGGGCCATGTTCGGTATTTTTAGAATGCGCAACTTCGTAGAATAAATCGGGGATCATTGTGTCATTACCATCTATATGCAAAAGCTTGTGATTAAAAATTAAATCTTTTCTAGTGCCGATAACAAGCGATCAATATCTGCTTCGCTATGATCGGCGCTAAACGTAATCCGTAATCGACTGGTGCCCTTGGGCACAGTCGGTGGTCGAATTGCAGTCACCCACAAACCAGCTGCTTTAAGCTTTTCGCTCGCTGCAATTGCGGTTGCTTCATCACCTAAAAGAATCGGTTGAATCGGCGTATTGGAGTCCATTAGCTGCAAACCCAACTGCTGGGCGCCGCTTCTAAAACGTGCAATCAACTGCTGTAGTTTATCCCTGCGCCAGCTTTGTTCCATCACTAAATCGACCGACTGTGCAATCGCAGCGGCAGTCGAAGGCGGCATAGAAGTGGTGTAAATATAAGATCGCGCTTGTTGTATCAGCGTTTCAATCACAGTTTCACTGCCAGCAACAAAAGCACCAAAGCAGCCAAAAGCCTTACCCAGTGTGCCGACTAGCACCGGCAACTGTTGCTGGTTTAGATTGCACTGCTCGGCAATCCCACCACCGGTTGCACCGATGGTGCCGAAACCGTGCGCATCATCAACCATTAAAATGGCATTGTGCTGCTGAGCCAATTTGGCCAGCTCAGGCAAGCGAGGCAAATCACCATCCATGCTGAATACACCGTCGCTGACAATCAGCTTACGACCAGTATCTGGGGTTTTCTCAAGCAGTCTTTCAAGGTGAGGTAAATCATTGTGCCGATAGCGCTGAAATTTTGCTTGGGACAACAGTGCACCATCAATTAAAGAGGCATGATTTAATTTATCCTGAAAAATAAAATCACCCCGGCCAACCAGCGCATTAATCGCACCTAAATTGGCCATATAACCGGTGGAGAATAATAACACCCGATCACGGCCGGTTAATTGCGCCAGCTTTTGTTCTGCTAAGTGGTGCCAATGATTATGGCCACACACCAAATGCGAAGCACCGCCACCAAAACCATCAGTTTCAATGGCTTGTGCAGCAGCAGCTTTTATTTTGGGATGATTTGCTAGACCGAGGTAATCATTATTGCAGAAAGATAAATACTGCTTACCTTCAACGTGCAATAAGCGACCTTGTGGACCATCAACCGTGATTCGGCGGCGATACAAATTTGCATCGCGCCGATCAGATAACTGTTGTTGCAACTGCTGTTGCCAATCAGTTGCTGTGCTGTTCAAGGTGTCGGCCATATTACTGGCTAGCGGCCTGTTCAGCATTTAATGCACTGGCATCATAAAACAGGTGATTATTCACCGGCTCTGGTTTTTTCATATCATCGATAATGTGCTCTTCGCGGTTAATACCTAACCGTTTAAATAAACGCATATCGCTATTAGATTCTGGGTTAGCCGTCGTCAACAATTTATCGCCATAAAAAATAGAATTGGCACCGGCCATAAAGCACATGGCTTGCATCTGGTCGTTCATGTTTTCACGACCAGCCGATAACCGCACATGAGATTGCGGCATCATAATACGCGCTACAGCAATACAGCGGACAAATTCAAATGGGTCAATCGCTTCGGTGCCTTCTAGTGGTGTACCGGCACACGCAACTAATTGGTTAACTGGCACCGATTCTGGCTGCTGCTCAAGATTCGCCAGCTCCATTAACAGCCCAACGCGATCTTTGCGCTCCTCGCCCATCCCAACAATTCCACCGGCACATACTTTCATACCAGCCTTTCGCACATTGGCCAAAGTATCCAGTCTATCTTGGTAAGTACGCGTGGTGATGATTTCGTCGTAATACTCGCGGGAGGTATCTAGATTGTGGTTGTAGTAATCCAGACCGGCATCCGCCAACGCTTTGCTGTGATCTTCACTGAGCATGCCCAATGTCATGCAAGTTTCCAGGCCAATCGATTTTACCTGACGCACCATATCTACCACATGCGGCAAATCTCGGTCACGCGGACAGCGCCAAGCAGCGCCCATACAAAAACGGGTCGCGCCCTTGGCTTTAGCGGCTTTAGCTTCTTCCAGCACTTTATCCACAGCCAACAAACGCTCTTTTTCCAAGCCGGTGTTATAGCGCGCGCTCTGCGGGCAATAGGCACAATCTTCCGGGCAAGCACCGGTTTTAATGCTCAGCAAGGTGCTGACTTGAACTTGGTTCTGATCAAAATGCTGACGATGCAGACTTTGTGCCTGAAATACCAAATCCATAAACGGCATTTCAAACAGATTTTGAATTTGCTCTCGAGTCCAGTCATGGCGAACTTCGCCCAGTCGATTCAGCAGTTCAGCATTAGGCTGGGTAGTGACAGTCATTCTTTTCTAACCTCGAATAATAATGAAGAGCAGTACAGTCGATTACCGGTTACATCGGCAGCTCGACGATTCAGAGCTTTACTCAATCTAAAGCGACTAAACCGGAGCCTGCTAGATCTAGACCTATTAAATCTAAGCCTACTAAAGCCGAGTCAGCCTGTTGAGTCACTACTCGAAAACAAACGCATCGCATGTTCTCCGGCTGACTCAATTTCTGTCAACATAGCCCGACACCGTAAGTTTACCAATGGTTAATTTTCATACAGATATTATTCAACAACTAACCCAATGGCTGACTAATCCGTGTCAGCTGTGTTTACGCGATCAAAGCAAATCCATCTGTGATGATTGCTGGAGCAAGCTGCCCTGGCTGGAACATGGTTGTGGTTTGTGCGACTTACCGATGCCGGCATCAGCCGCAGCGGGTAGCTTGTGCGCACAATGTATAAAAGAAAAACCTCCCTGGAACCGGGCAATTTCAGCATTGGTTTATCGTGCACCAATTGCCAGTTTGATTGGACAGTTCAAATATTATCGGCGGTTTAACCACAGCCGTTTTCTCGGGCAAATGCTCGCTCAAGCGGTTAACAAAAAATATACTGACCAACCGACACCGCAATTACTGTTGCCGGTTCCATTACATTGGAAAAGAGGCTTGTTTCGAGGTTTTAATCAATCGGCAGAAGTCGCGCTGGAGTTAAGCAAGGGGTTGTCGATTCCGCTCGATTGCCATTGTTTAAGACGGATACGCTCCACACCTTCGCAACAAGGATTAGAAGCCAAGCAACGTAGTAGGAATTTGAGAAAAGCGTTTATTTTAAAACAGAAACTAGCCGCTGAGGTTCGTCATATTGCATTGATTGATGATGTAATGACCACTGGTGCCACTAGCCGAGAATTGTGCAAAACCATTCTCAAGCAACACCCGTCCATTAAAATTGATATCTGGACCATTGCTCGAACGCCTAAGCCTTATAAGCAATAAAATAAAAACTACTTATTTTTCAATTTTACTGATCGGTTGAACCGCTCTTTTTTGAGCGCTTTGCTCACCGGTTAACATGCCTTCCTTCATTACCTGCATCCAATCAAGATGTTGCTTCCAGATATGTTTTTTCATTTGTGGTGGTTTTTTCATAGGTTGTTTTGTCACTATTTTCTCCAGTTGATCGCAATTAGACCTTAGATGCATAGAAATAAATAAACACCTTTAATGTAGGTCGTTCTGAGCGAAGCGAATAGCTATTTTATAACAAAATGTCACGCTTAGCCGAGGCTCAGGGATGATCTAAGAGAAGACACAGGAAGGTTATTTATTTCCATTGCTCTTACTTAAGCAAGGCACTTTACTAACTAAAACTGTTAGTAAATGCTTAATTTTTCTATATTCAATATATATTGCACTTTGAGAGAAAAAACTCACTCGCAGCCTGATTCTTTTATTGAGTATAATTTGTGACTAACATCTCTCATTTTGTTATGAATACTTAATCATAACCTGCTGAGATAGGTTTTTATCCAGAATCAATGTGAATTGAAAGTTTTTCTTTAGCCTGCTTTCAATATCACTAATCATCGTGAAATTTCTGGAAAAGCAGTTTTTTTATCGTTAGGCTTCAGCAATCGTAAAAATTTTGGCCGGAATATGGATAGAAAACGCCTTCCAACCCTGTGGGTAGCCAGCTTGCTGGCCAGTTTAGCTATAGTGCTATGGCTAGCTTTAAGGCAAGGATCTGTGCCATTAATTGGTCATTATAATGACAAGCTACTCCACATAATCGCCTTCACGTTTTTAGCAGCGCATTGTCGAATCGCTTTACCCAAAATACCTGCAACCATTCAAGTTGTCGGCCTGATTAGCTTTGCCTTACTAATTGAATTACTACAGTTATTACTGCCATGGCGTTATTTTTCATGGATGGATATTGCCGCAGATGCAGTGGGTATGATGATTTTTTGGGGCATATTTGCTGGAGTGATGTCATTCAGCTGGCTGAAAAAGCATTTCAGCCAGCACTAACTAAGATTTATTGCTGTAGATATTCTTCTAGTCGCTCAAAGAACAAGCCAACATGGTAGCCATCCATAAAAGCGTGGTGTGCATGCATCGACACCGGAATCATCAACTTGCCGTCTTGTTCAAATGTTTTACCAAACGCCAGCTTAGGCACCACATCCTCTTCATCACCAAAACGTACATGATCAATCGAGCTAAAACTCTGCCAAGGGATGACAGTTGCATGCAAGGTATTCGGCGGCTGCTCACCTAAACATAAGCCCGTCGATGCTTTCACTCGAGCAGTTTCAATTTGAGCGTTTTTGCTAAATATTGAAAAATCCGGGTGATAATCGATATAACTAAACCCCATGGTTTTATCATCACGCAGCACCGTAGGTGAAATGTTTACCTGCTCATAACACACCACCTGACCAGCTACATATCGAGTGCGAAACTCTTCAATGCTATTGGCCGCCTTGGTAGCAGCATGCAAATAGGTGAGATAAAAGGACTGCTGCTTTTGCCTAGCGGTTTGGCGCGCTTGGCTGCAATCAATATTGACGCAATAGCCAAAATAAGGATCGGCAAAATTACGGAAGAACTCGAAATGCTCTTTTCGATTCCAAGTGTCGATGTCGATAATTTTTTTCGTATCTTGATTCATTAATAGCAGCTTCGATACCTGACTGTTTTTCGCAGTTTGTCTCAAACTCGATCAGTCGACAATCGCTGGTTTAGGCGTCTGCTCTGGTGTCAGACGTATGGCGTAAAATAAAGCCCCCAAAAGCAAGCCAGCAACGCCACCATAAAAGTGTGCGTCAACTACCACATTACCGCCGATGGTTTCAGCCAAGCCAATATCGGCCCCTGAGTATTGTTCCCAAACTAATTTACCTATCAGCACTAATAGCAAAGCAAAACCGCTGTTAATACCTTGGCGAATATCCAACCAAGCACCAACACCCCAAATGCCGTGTAATACACCGCTTAAACCGACATACCAAATTAGCTCTGGGTTAAAAATCAGCAAACCACCGCCGACCGCTGTACCGCAAATCAGGAAAGTTAAAAACCAGCTCATGAAGGTAAAGTGATTGCGAAATAGCACCGCCATCAGAATGAGGCCCGAAGCATTTAACATTAAATGCTCCCAACCCAAGTGAGCAAAATTACCACTCAGTAACCGCCACCATTGATCCAGTTCTGCCATATTATTTTGATAGCGCAATAACAAGTTAGAGTCTGGCTGCATGACTTGGATAAGTGTTGAACACAACACCACCAGAGCAATAAAGCCATAATCTCGCCAGTACTGAATCGTTTTTGCCAACATAGTTACTTCCTTTGCTAGTACTGCTGATGTGAACCTGGCTGTTTCGGCATACTTTCTTTTATTAAACAAAAATAACGATAAAAGAACACGGTGTTGAAACTCATCGCCAACAACATCAAGGTGGTTGCAACCATCAGCCTAGCGGGGAAGGCAATAAAACCCAGCAGACCTGCAGTAAATGTGAAAACTAACAAACCAATAATGCCAGTGAGTACCATTCCAAGGAACATTTGTGACGCAATTCCCCGGGTCATTATCAGGCTTTGGCGAAATGCTTTAAGTGGAGACAACCGATCTTCAACAATCAAAAACGGTACAAAAGTCGTTTTCATCATCAGCCAAACTCCGGGTAAAATGAAAAGTTGCAGCCCCATTACCACCAGCATATTAATCAGTAAAGTTGCGACACCCACCATACCCAACAGTTTTAAACCTTGGCGAAATAATGCGCTTTCATTGACTGGCTGACCGGCAATCCTTTGCTGCATGAATAGCGTTAGCACTGCTAATGAGAGTGCCCAACAAATTGTCTGTAAAACCCCTAAACCCGGCGTAAACAACGGCTCAGAATTTTGATATTGAGATAACAATTTATCTGTGGATTGCTGTTCAATCGCCGACTGTTGTGAATCTTGTTGCACCGAAACTGCAACCTGATTGAGCATTGTAAAACGATCAATCACCTGCTGTTCAGTCGGTGCAAACCATCCCACTGCTAAAATGAGGGGAAAATTGATCAACAAAACTAAGCGAACCATCGACTGCCAATGGCCACGGTAAAAAAACCAGCTTTCTTTATATCTTTGAAACATTTTGATCCAGATAAATTAGGTTATGAATTGAAAACATCACTCATGAATGAACAATCAATCACTAGAAACGATTATTAGAACGACCAACCAAGGCCGAGCATCAAACTATAAATACCAAATCCTAAAACCGTCAGTCCGGCTACCTGTCTGACCCAAGGCTTTTTCACCAACCTAGCAGTGAATGCAGCAAACCCTCCTGCCGTTAATAAGGTTGGCAAGGTGCCCACGCCAAAACAGAACATCAGAAAGGCGCCCTTAACGGGTGAACCGGTGGCCAGCGCAGAAAACAACACACTATATACCAATCCGCAAGGCAGCCATCCCCAAACCAGCCCGACGACCAATGCACCGCGAACATTTTTCACTGGCAACAAGCTTGCTGCAAATGGCTGAATTTTCTTCCAAATACCGCCGCCAAGTTTTTCGATCTTAACTAAAAACTGCCACCACCCAGCTAAATAAGCAGCCAAAAGCATCATAAAGATGCCAGCAAAAATCTGTAACCCTTGTTGAAAAACTTCAATACTGCCCAGTTGCTGGAAGGCTAAGTTACCCAGTAGCCAGCTCAAACCACCAAAAATGGCACCGGCAATGCTATAGCTGATGATCCGGCCAAAGTTATAAGCCAGTAAGAACGGCAGCTGCTGAGAAAATTTTTGACGCAACGCCGGATCGATCCCCAAGGTCATACTGGCAACTAGTCCGCCGCACATTCCTATGCAATGAACACCACCCAGCAACCCAACCATCATGGCTGAAATGTAGCCAAACTCTTGCATCTTATTCACCTGGCAAGTTTTGAGACATCATCGATCTATCTTAAACACCATCATCATGTCGATAGCTTTGCGATGTCTGCAGCTTCAATCGGGCCATTATATGTCGTCTCTGGTTCAATTGATTGCACCAATAATGAAAAAACTGACCGCTTATTCAATGTGCTTTTCCAGATAGCGATGCTCACTGATAGAATGCCGGAAATTTCTCAATCATCGCCGCAACCTTCATCTATTTGCAGCATTCAGAGGCCAAACATGCAGAAAATCGTTCTTGCCAGTGGTAACCAAGGCAAACTCAAGGAAATGAATCAATTATTGGCCGAGCTGAACGTGGAAATCGTTCCGCAATCTGATTTCGATATTCCAGAAGCGATTGAAGATGGATTGAGCTTTGTTGAGAACTCGATTATCAAGGCGCGTCATGCCGCAAAATTGACTGGTTTGCCGGCAATTGCTGACGACTCAGGTTTGGCGGTCGACTTTCTGAAAGGCCAACCAGGAATCTATTCATCTCGCTTTGCTGGAGAAGCTGGTAACGATGCAGCCAATAACGCCAAGCTGCTTGAACTAATGGAAAATGTACCTGCAGCAGAGCGCACTGCACGTTTTCATTGCTGTGTGGTGTTTATGCGCCATGAAAATGACCCGATGCCATTGGTATGCCAAGCCGCCTGGGAAGGTAAAATTTTACCGGAAGCATGTGGTGAAAATGGCTTCGGTTATGACCCATTGTTTTTTGTCGCTAGTGAAAACTGCGCCAGCGCTCAACTATCAAAAGAACGCAAAAACCAGCTGAGTCACCGAGGCCTGGCTCTAAAAGAGCTGGTATCCAGAATCAAGTTGTAAACTCCACGAACACATCAACAGACACCGTCATAGTATGTGACGGTGCTGTCTATCGCTCAGATTTTCTCTGCTTTCAGTAATGCGCAAAAACTGCATTTGCGTAAGGAACACAAAATTCGATGACCACTTCTCAAGAAAAACATCCATCCTTTGCAAACATTTATCAATTAGCATCCACTCGTAAAGGAGGTGATGCCATTCTTGAAAGTTTGCTAGGTCATCCCGCATCAAACCAGGATCTGGCAAAACTGTCCGATGACCGATACTTGGCAGAATTTACTCGAAAAGTTTTTCAAAGTGGGTTTGTCTGGAGAGTTGTTGATAATAAATGGCATAACTTTGAAACGGCATTCTTTGGTTTTGATATAGAAAAAATTCTATTAATGCCTGATGAAATGCTAGAAAAAAAAGCGACAGATCCTTCGATTATTCGTCATCTTAAAAAAGTTTTTTCAATTCGTGACAATGCATCAATGATTGAAAAGGCACAAGAAAAAAGCAGTAGTTTTGGAGAGTTTGTGGCGAATTGGCCTGAATCTGATATTACAGGTCTTTGGTTATACCTGAAAAAGCACGGTGCTCGCCTTGGTGGCAACACTGGTCCCTACGCTCTTCGAGCGCTAGGTAAAGACACCTTCTTGTTAACCCGCGATGTAGAAGCCTTTCTAAGAGATAGAGATATTATTCAAGGAAGTGCCACCAGCCAAAAAAGCTTAAAATCAACCCAGTTATTTTTTAATAACTTAGCCAGAGAAAGTAGTCGTTCGCTTACTGAATTAAGTCAGATTGTCGCGTTTTCTTATGGGGAAAATAAACTCACTTAATAAAAGACAGTATATCACAAACAACCGGCCAACATTAATATTCACCCAATCAGCCTACAAAATAAAACTTTAGCCGCCTAAAACGGTATAAATATCAATCAATCATTGGATTGAAAATATATTGTTTGGAGGCCTACATGCACAGACCATTAACAGCTTTAATAGACTATACCCCTATCGTATATTTTCATCTCACTAAAAGAGCCATCTTTAAAAACTGGGCTTGGACAGAACGAGGGACAGTTGCCCGAAGTTCGGCTCCAAATTACCGTCTGGCTTCTGAAATGGGGTTTAATTCTTCTAGTAGCGGGTTACCTAAGTCAATCTATGATGGCTATGACGCTGTTGAGGCAGATTCTGACGGTTATCTTGATATGCATTCTGCTCCAGATGCTGACGGTTATCTTGATATGCTTCCTGCTACAAAGAAAAGTTCAATTAATGGTTCAACATTTGATTCTGATGCAACACAAAAAATGGATATGGATGCAATTCAAGTTCTTAGACTTAAAAAAATAAAAAACATTATTAGTCTAAATCACCATGAACTATCAAAACATGAACAATGGTTATTAAAATTCCATGGAATTGAATATACACATCTAAAAGTTGAAGACTTCACTGCACCCTCCATTCAACAACTCACAGAGGGTGTTGAAAGTATGGTTAAAAACCCCAGCTTAGTTTATTGCGGCTATGGTCAAGGAAGAACAGGAACACAAATTACAGCCTGGGAAATTCTGCATAAAGGCGTTGATCCTGACACTGCAATTGCCATGTCGACTGCCGAAACTTCAGATCAAGAAGCAGTGCTTCGGCAACTGAAATACTCAGTTCGCTAATTACTGCTCTCGCATTGCACGATAAGCAGATACTCTCAAGGGATCCAGTAGAAAATCTATCGGTCTTCTTTGCTCAAGAAGAATCATCGTTTCTGCTGGCATCCCCGGGTATAGGTGAACATCTTTCATTTGTTCTAATTGAGTTTTATCTAATTCAATTCTTGCAAGATATGCTGATACACCGCTAGTTTCATCATCAACCCGATCTGCCGATAAATGAACTAATGTTCCATTTAAAGGCGGAGTTCGGCGAAAACTATAAGCGGTTAATCGCACTAACGCTTTCTGGCCTATCGAGACAATATCGATATCTTCCAAGCGAATTAAAGCTTCAACCACTAGCTGATCTTGCTCGGGCACAATTTCCATCAAGGTTTCACCCGCGGCAACGACCCCGCCGACTGTATGCACATTCAAACCGACTACCTTGCCACTTTGAGGACTGCGCACATAAATGCGGCTTAATACATCATCTGCAGCAAGAATGGCTTCTTTGGCTTCTTGTAATGTTTGCTGCACACGCTGTAATTCATCTCCAGCTTGCTGCATAAATCGTCGATCTAAATTTTCTGACTGCTGTGCTAATTCAGTAATTCTTTGTTGTACTGTTTCAGCGTTGGCTAACAACTCTGCCATAGTCCCTTGCATTACTGACTGCTCTTGTTGCAATTCAAGTACTCTGGCCCGTGCCGCATGACCTTTTTTTAACAATGATTGCTGCATGGTTAGCTGTTCTTGTAATAAAGCATCAGTGTTTTTTCCAGATTTAATTCTTTGTTGAATACCAAACCATTCACTTTTATTTTGTTGCAACTGACTTTTTATTACTCGTTTTTCACCTAGCAATAATGCTCGCCGTTCAATAAAAAATCGATTTTGGTTTTTAATAATAGTGCTAACCTCAGCAGAAGTTTGGCTAAGCAACTCAGCATCAAAATTAATAACTTTCTCACCTGAAAGCTCAGCTTGTAAGCGATTGACTCGCGCCAGCTCGCTAAAATACTGAACTTTCAATTGTGCCAGATTAGTTTTGGCGCGCATGCCGGATAACTCTACTAACAACTGATTTTTTTCTACTCTGTCGCCATCCTGAACATAAAGTGCTCGAACAATTCCGCCTTCTAAATGCTGTATTGTTTTGCGTCGTGTTTCGACTACTACCACACCGGTAGCAATTGCCGCAGAACTTAGTGGTGTTAACCAAACCCAACTAGCAATACCTAGCGCTGCAATTAAAAGAATCATCACGCCAACAAGCAGATTTTTTGAAGATGATAAAACCAGCTTTCGCCCGTCATTTAGTTGCATCGTTTGCTGGGAAAACTGTTGGTTTGGCATGTTATAAACCCTTGCTTGCGGTTACTTTAACCTTTGGCTGATCTGTTTTATTTTTTATTGCTTGTGCATCGGGGGCTAATTGATTGGAATGAGTTGGATCATTACTCTTGGTCGAATAATTATTAGCTGTTTTATTTTTAGCTGAGGTTTTGTTTTCTGATCTACTGACACCATTGTCTGATTTTTTAATAAATACTTCTTCGGCAGTTCCTGCCTGGCGGATTTTCCCTTGATCTAAAATAATCACCCATTGTGCTAAAGCTAAGGTCGATGCACGGTAACTAATCAGTACAATAGTGCAGCCATCTTTATTGCATTGTCGTAAGGTTTTTTCTAATTGAGAAACTGACGCTGGATCTAGGCTGGCATCGGGTTCATCAAGAATTAATAGTTTTGGATTTTTATATAATGCTCTGGCTAAACCAATTCGCTGCTTTTGCCCACCCGATAATGCAATTGATCCACTCGAAGGCATTTGGCTAATCGGCGTATCGTAACCAGCTGGCATTTGTAGAATCAACTGGTGAACTCCTGCTTTTTGAGCCGCCTCAATCACTGCTTGATCATCAGCATCGCCAAACCGTGAAATGTTATCTTTTATACTGCCACTGAGTAGTTGAACATCTTGTGGGAGCCAACCTAAATGTTCGCCAAGATAATCTTTATCCCATTGCTTTAACTCTGCGCCGTCAAGCCGAATCTCTCCAGAATCTGGTTGAGTAACACCGGCAATAATTCGCGCTAATGATGATTTGCCTGAACCACTGGCACCGGTAATCGCTAGAGTTTTTCCTGCGCCGAGCCGAAAACTAATTTGGCTTAGAATGGGCAACGCAGATTGCGTGCTAGCATCAAATGAGCCAGATGAAAAATGCTGCGCATGCAAATAAATATTATCTAATTGCAATGCGCCGGCAGGCTTGGGTAATTGCAGATTTTTTGGATGATTTTTTTGCGGTAATTGCTCAGATAATCTTTTCCATGCCAACCAGGCCGACCGCCAGTTTTTATAGCCACCGGCAGCCTGCTCTAATGGTGCCAATGCTCGGCCCATAATAATCGAACCCGCAATCATGCCTCCAGCGCCCATTAAATTTTCCAATACCAGCCAGGCACCGGCGCCCATAATTGCGATTTGTAGCATTTGTCTAATGGTTCGGGTCATTGCATTTAAAACAGCTAACCTCGCAGCTATCTTTTCCTGCAACCAGAGGATTTCTGCATTCTCGCCCTGCCAGCGTTTAGCTAAATTTCCAGCAATACCTAAGGCAGTTACTGCTTGTGCATTTAACAGTGCATCATTCACTTTTTGGCTGGCGGCCAATCGCTGAACACTGTCTCTATCTTGTGGCTGTCGCGCTGCCAAAGCAGTTAGCCCAGCCAACACGGTTAGTAACAAAGCTGCGGTAAGGCCGATCCAACCAAGCACTGGATGTAACAGAAACATAAAAATTAAAAATAGCGGGGTAAAAGGCAAGTCAAATAATCCAGATAAACCGGGTGATAAAAATATCCCACGAATTTCTGCTAAATCATTAATTGGTTGCCCGGCAGTTTGCTGATTCTGTTTTCCTTGTGCCTGCTGAAATAGTGTTTGTTGTAATAATCCTGGCGATACCCGAGCATCCAATGCAATGGCTTGCTTGTGCATCAACCGGCTGCGCACCCATTCTAACGCGCCCTGAATGAGTAAAAGAAACAGGGTGATCAACGATAAAAAAAGTAAGGTATCAAGACTACGACTGCTTAGTACCCGATCAAAAACTTGCAAGCTATATAACGGAGCTGCCAGCATCAGGATATTAATCACTGCACTAAATAAGGCAATTTTAATCAATCCAGAGATTAAAGTACGTCGAATAAAATGGTATTCCGGCATATCCATTTGCCAGCGCCTCAAGCAGAAGTATCAAGCAGAAATTGCCGAAAATATCACTCGGCTATTATGAGTCCAACTCAGCAACCTGTTGGCTGCTAATCAAAAGTTAGTTGACCATTCGACATACTGCCGTGGCAAAGTGAAATCTCTCTGTAAATGTCACACTTGAATTTGCGGCAAATAGCCATATGATAATCGTTCTCAACTATCTTCACTCAGCATTCATTCAGCAACTCACTAATATCTTGAGCGTGTTGAGACCATTCCACAGCAGTATTTAACGGTGAATCCATGGCCAAACCCGCACCTCGAGAACTAACCGTTCTATCTATCCAGCCTCTTAGCCCGAATATGCACCGATTTATTCTTGAGGGTGGATCTCTGGCTGATTTTCCGGCTAACCAAGCTTCAGCCTACGTAAAGCTAGTTTTTGAAAACCCAGATCCAGATAGTGATCGTCCGCTAATGCGCAGCATTACTGTGGTTACATCTGACCCTGAGCAAAAAACGCTTACAGTAGATATTGCATTGCACAATAGAGACAACCCTGAAAAGCAAGGGCCTGCTGGGCTTTGGGCTGCTTCAGCCAAGCCAGGTTCGCACGTGCTGCTATCTGGCCCAGGTGATTGCAAGCTGGTCGATTTGACTGCTGATTGGTTTTTATTAGCAGGCGATTTAACCGCGCTACCGGCAATTCGAGCCAACCTGCAGCAAATGCCAAAAACTGCCAAAGGCCATGTGGTGTTGGAAGTGCCGACCATTGCCGATAGCGATGCTTTGCTAATTGAAAAACAAGATTTCCCCGAAGGTATAGAACTGCATTGGATTATTAATCCAAATCCCGGTCAGCAAAGTGATTTATTACAGCGTACCGTAGCCAGTTTAAATTGGTTGCCTGGCCGCCCTTACATTTGGGCCGCAGGAGAACTCAAGTCGGTGTTGCAACTGAGAAATCATTTAAACCAGCAAATGTCTGCACCGAGGCCGGTTCGTTATATCAGTAGTTACTGGCAACTGGGGCTGGATGATGAACAACACAAGCTAGAGAAAAAACGCCAGCTTGCTGAATAGTATTCCCTAAAGCATTAGCCGCCAGCGCATTAAACTTCGGCACTAAATGCTATTTCCAGCTGCGCTTGCCGTGCAGCTGATTGCTGGTAATCTGCATGAGATTGTTGCGTCGGATGAAGTTGGCGCAACGGTTTTTGCTGGATTAAATCAGCCGCTCTTTCTGCCATTGCAATCACCGGCGCGTTGGTATTGCCGCTAATCAAGCAAGGCATTACTGATGCATCAACTACCCGCAACTTTTGAATACCTCGCACTCTTAATTGAGTATCTACCACCGAATCGGCATCAGAACCCATGCGACAAGTGCCTACAGGGTGATAAGTATGATTGGATTTACTGCGAATAAATGCTTCAATTTGCTGATCGGTTTGGCACCTAGCGCCCGGAAATACTTCTTCACCCCGATACTTCTTTAATGCCGGTGCTGAAAATATCTCACGAATTTTTTTAACACCGATTACCAGCTTTTTAATATCTTCATCGGCACTCAGCATATTCAAATCAATCAACGGTGCTGATTGTGGATTATTATTTTTTAATCGGACACTACCACGGCTTTTCGGTTGCAATAAAGTACAGTGCGCCGAATAACCCCAACCGGCCATCAGTTTCCAGTTGCGCCCATGGTCATCAAACAATGATGGTGTGCATAATAATTGTAAATCTGGCTGATTAAACTCTGGGGCAGATTTAATAAAACCACCTGCTTCAGTCACTGGGCTACTTAATATTCCACGCTGCCGAAACAGGTAATTAAATAGTTGGTGCGCTTGTTTGAACAATACTAGGGGCGAATAGGAAAGTGTATCAGTCTTCTGGCGGCGCTGCGCCAATACAATATCGACATGCTCTTGAAGGTTTTGTCCTACTGCAGGTAAGTGCTGAATTGTATCAATTTTCTGTTCAGCTAAATGCTGTTTATCGCCAATACCAGAAAGCATCAATAACTGTGGCGATTGAAAGCTACCAGCAGAAAGAATAATTTCCTTAGCGGCTTTAATAGTTTGTTTGCTATGTTGGTAATTGACTAAAACTGACTCTGCTGATGTTTCATCACCATTATTTTTAGAAAAATTAATTTTCTCAACTTGGCAGTCAGTCAAAATCGTTAAATTATCTCGATCTTTGATCGAATCTAAATAAGCTCTAGCGGCGCTATGCCTACGACCTTTTTTTATCGTAGTTTGAAAATACCCCACACCTTCCTGAATTCCATCATTAAAATCATTATTCCACTTGTGGCCTACCTGAAGCGCTGCAGTTAATAATCGTTCGCTGACTGGATGTAAGTCTTGAATATCTGAAACATTGAGTGGGCCATTAACACCATGGTATTGATTGGCACCTCTTTCTTGGTGCTGGCTTTTTATAAAATAAGGTAATAAGTCATTCCACCCCCAGCCATCACACCCCATATTCTGCCAGCGCAGATAATCATTAGGCTGGCCTCGTACATAAAGCATCGCATTAATACTACTACCGCCGCCTAATCCTTTACCTCGAGGGCAGTAGATTTTCCTTCCTTGTTGCGCTGGCTGTTCGGTTGTATCAAACATCCAGTTAAACTTTGACCATTGAATAAGTGCTGCAATGCCCATCGGCGTATCAACTACCTGAGAGCTGTCGACCGAGCCAGCTTCTAACAAGCAAACCTTGTTTTCCGGATTTTCTGAAAGTCGGTTGGCTAAAACACAACCGGCCGATCCACCACCAATAATCAAATAGTCAAACGTTTGCATCATCAATTAAACCCGTATCAGTGAAAGGAAATCAACGATTAATCTTTAGTCTCCATCGCTATTGGAACAAGGTCGATCAGCGCAATATTCAAACTGTATTTCAACCGCCGCTTAATTTATGCACAAATGATGAAAAGATGGTTACTAAATGCTCTTCAACCAGTTTTACGCCTCACATGTTTGATCAGAGCTGATATCCGGCAAACCTAAATGACTCACAACGAGTTAGACTGGATCAATAACAGAGTGGTATCAGTGAGCGACATGAGACTGTTAAAACAGACGCATTTGCAAAGAGAAGCAAAAACAGCTGAGTTGATGATTGGCCTCTACTGCCAACATCATCACAATCAGCAAACAGATTCGCTTTGCCCCGGTTGCTGCGAGTTATTGGAATTCAGTAATCGTAGGCTCGCTTATTGCCCTTTCGGTGAAGACAAGCCAACTTGCGCCAAATGCCAAGTGCATTGCTATAAATCACAAATGCGTCAACCGATGCGGCAAGTTATGCGTTGGGCCGGGCCAAGAATGATTTGGCACCACCCATGGCTAACACTGCGACATCTTTTAGATAAATTTCGCAAAGCACCTAGCAAAGTCCCCAAGAAGAAAGATCTAAAAAATCTTGATCATTAAGATCATTTAATCGTCAAGCCACCAAAATCTATATTAAATTTCTAAATCAGGAAACAGCTATGACTGGATCTTTATTAGAGTCTCCACTGCAGAATCCCAGTTGGAGAAAAATGTTCAGTGCGCAAATTCTTTCTTTGGCGGGTACCGGTATTACCACTATTGCATTAGCGCTGTTAGCTTGGGATATTGCTGGAGATAAAGCTGGCTTAGTACTTGGCACCGCTCTCGCATTAAAAATGGTGGCTTATGTTTTACTAGCGCCAATTATCGGTGCCTTTGCCGATAGATTACCCAGAAAAAAATGGCTAATCAGCTTAGATATTATTCGCGCATTGATTGTTTTAAGTTTGCCATGGGTTACCGAAATTTGGCAAATCTGGAGTTTAATATTTTTACTCAATGTTTGTTCTGCAGGTTTTACCCCGGTATTTCAAGCAACTATTCCTGATCTACTAACAGATCCTCAGCAATACCAACAAGCCTTAGCTCATTCACGATTGGCTTATGACCTAGAGCAAATTCTCAGCCCATCAGCTGCCGCTCTATTATTACTGTTTATTCCTTTTGACGGCTTATTTGTTATCGACAGCATCAGTTTTATTATTTCTGCGCTGCTAGTTACTGGTTGCTTACTGCCCAAACAACAAAGATCACAAAGACCTTCTGGTATTTTCTATAATATTCGCTTTGGTTTGGCTGGTTATTTAAAAACACCTCGCTTAAAAGCATTATGGGCGATGTATTTTGCCGTCGCCTGCGCTAGTTCAATGGTGATTGTTAATACTGTGGTTTATGTTCGAGATCTTTTGGGTGGTGATGAAAGCTTAGCGGCTCTAGCAATCGGTTTTTGCGGCTTAGGATCAATGCTAATTGCTTTTATATTGCCACGATTTTTGCAAAATAAATCACCACGCAGCTTTATGCTCGCTGGCTGTGTTTTATTAACCATTGCACTTTTATTCGCCACAACAACACCGAGCTGGACTGGCTTTGCGATTGTATGGTTTGTATTGGGGGTCGGTTTATCTTTAATTCAAACACCTGCTGCCACCTTGGTTCGTCGATCTTGTCACAGTAGCGATGCAACAGCTTATTTTGCTGCTAACTTTTCGCTATCTCATTTATGCTGGCTGGCTGCTTATTTATTAGCGGGTTGGTTAGGAAGTTATGCTGGCTTATCGATAACCTTTGCTGTGATGGGTGCTATTGCCTTATTGGCAACCTTTACCGCAATTCATCTATACCCAAAACCTGATCCAATTGAAATTGAACATGAGCACCCAGTCCAGCAACATTCTCATTGTCATGATCATCACAGCGATGATCAACACCACGCTCATTTGCATCAACCTATCGATCAGGATGGGCAGCCGGATCATTCACACCAGCATACCCACGACCATCCTCCATTAAAACATAGCCACCCCTATGTTATTGATGCACACCATCCCAATTGGCCAGAGTAAACAATAATTTTACTGGCAAAAAAAACGCCCTAAAAGGGCGTTTTTTTATTATCAAGTTATCTTACGATTTACGAGATTTAAAAAAAGCGCTAGTCAAACCTAAAAACATTAACCCAAAAATCAAATAATAAAGATTGAAACCACCAGAGCCGCTAATAGTTACAGGCTTCGTACCAACTTGAGGAGGTTCTACTGGAGGTGTTATTGGTGGTATTTGCTGCGCTAAATTAGTAAATATCTCAACGCCTGTATTACTCGTTACAACCAAGTCACTACGTTGGTCATTATTAATATCTACAGCCAGTAGTTGATTACCACCATTGGTGGCTGCAGCAAGCGGTGCAAGGCTCCAGTTATTATCAGCAGCTTGCAGATACACTAACAATGTTCCATCAACGCCTAATAGTGCAATGTCCATATCAGAATCACCATCGGCATCGGCAATTGCGATATCTGAAAGTTTGTTGTTTGAAAATACTGCAGATCGGGTAAATCGGCCCCGGCCATTATTAAGATAAACTCTTGTATGACCTGCGAAATTATCACTAAAACTACTTGCATAGAAAACTACCAAATCTTGGTCGTTATCACCATCGAGATCAGCGGATTTAGCTTGCGTAGCATTATTCAGTCGCAAATCAATACCATCTGGAACTAAGCTAATTCCGCTTGCTACAGGAAATCGTTTCCAAAATTCAACGCCCCCAGATGCTCTAGCAAAGATCAGATCAGGGCTATCGCTACCATTAAAATCTGCAATCACTACGTCGCTGATTTCCGTTGAGGATAAACGCGTTCTATTTGCTTCGGCGAAGCTACCAGAATTCTGCAAATAAACATCGGTAGGTTGACCAGCACCAGTCGCTAACACCAAATCATCGCGATTATCATTATTTAAATCAGTTAGATGGACTTGTTTTACACTGGCTGCGATAACAGCTGACACAGAACTTCCGACTGAAAAATTACCATCTACTGCAGCAATCAAATGATTAAACCCATTATTACCATAAGTAATTACATCAGCTAATTGATCGCCATCTAAATCACCAACAGAAAATTGAGAAACATTACTAGCCACATCTCCAGATTCTAGTGACAAAACTCCAGCAGTATTATTAATTTTCTTTAATGCCCCAGAACTATTAGCAAATAGAATTTCTGGATAATTATCTGCATTTAATTCTATCAACGACAAACCCTGAGCATTAGCAGAAGCAAATGATTGTGAAGCAGTTGTTCTTGCCGCTACAGCATCAAAAATATGGTTAATAGAAGAATCTCCACCTAAGTACTGAGACAAACCAAAAGTCTCAGCAAATATTTGCACTCTTCCTGCTGACACTGGATTTATCTGCAGTGAAAGACTTACTGGTGAGTCATGACTCACTGTTACCGTACAATTAGTAGCGCTTCTTTGAGCAACAGAAACTGAACTACAGCCAGAATTTTCTGAAGTAACAACAAGCGTTGCAGGGCCTGTTGCTGAAATACTAAACTGTGCATCAATCGTTCCTGAATAATCAGGGTTGGCCTGCTTAATATTTAAGCTAAATGATTTAGGTTGCCCATTAACAATTAAGCTACCGCCACTAGCTGTTTCAGTTGAAAGAACTATTGAAGGCACAGCATTACCGTAAAAGATATCATCTGCTAGATAATCATCTTCCCACGAGCCATCCATTCCAGGGACTGAATCTGGATCAAAGCGTGAACTAGATGCAATATTGGCAACTAATTGAGATCGCTGAGCTTGATTAGAAGAACCGCTAATAACCAATGTCGCAGTTGCGCCAACGGCTAAGTCGCCTATAGACCATACATTGCTGGAAAAAGTACCATTTCCTGTGCCTTGTATATTGATCAGCGCATCAGGTATTGCAAGATCTACCGTGACATTACTAGTAGCATCTGGCCCGCGATTATGAACCGTGTAAGTAACCGAAAAATTTTCATTTAAAGCCGGATTAACATCAGCTACTGATGAAGATAATTCCAGATCAGCTTCATATAATTGCCAGCCGATATCTTTAAGCATCGATAAGGCTAAATCTAGATTGTGTGAAACCTGTCCATTTTTTCGACTGACCAGATTAGATGGCGAAGCTGATGGATGAAGCAAAACGCCGTAGCGGCCAAAGGCTTGTGTTTCATAAACACCTGGCTCAGAAAAATCATCTATATCATCATAATTACCTAAGCCAGCGCCGCCCTGAGCACCAATCATTCTAATTCGACCGTGATCATCAGAGAATGGCGAACTATTTAATGCCCAAGAAGCCCCGGAGGCACTGTGTGCTCTAGTTGATGGGCCAACAAATAATAAGTCAGTGCTACTTTCTTGAGAGCTTGTTGTAATACTCGCTCGGCTGGCATTAGTTAAGCTCGCCCAAGTATTGCCAGAAATACGGTCAACCAACAAATAATCGAAGAAAGAGGGTTGCTCAATTCCAGCTGCTAAAGATCCGTTATTCGAATTATATGGCGTCGCAATACCTAATCCTTGAACCATCGCTTGGAGGGCATGGGTCAACATATCTTCTTTGTTATTACCTGGATTACCATCATAACCGTAGTACCAAGAAATATCGGATGGGCAATTGCTATGATCTAGCCGATTAAATACGATTTCCATGTGGTTGGAGTCAATATTTAAACTCGAGCTACCTAAAATATTGTTATACAAAGGTGCAGGTTGATAGGCGGTTGGGTGTGGGAATAAATAATTTCCACTTCCAGATGCGTAGCCTAGCGGCCTTCCTAAAGAATAAAGCGGGTTATCTCCCGAGCAAGGCATATCAACATGGTTAAAAAGCATTCTCACTTTAACCGGAACATCACCTTTAATATGAGCACCTAGCATTGCCGCAGCACGCTTAACTACATTTTTTCTCTGCTCTGCCCAGTTAGTTCCTAGATTGCCTCCTACTGCAGGGACATTAACATTCGCTTCATTAAATCCAAGATTGTTATCTCGAATGTCGTACTCAAATTGTAACGATTGCGATGAAGAAGAGAAAGCACCCAAGATAATAGCGAGGGATAGCGAGCTAAGATATTTTTTTTGCATAGGAAAAAGAGCCTGATAACTAAATAGCTAATTGAGTATCGAGTGAAAGATATCAGCCTTCAAATAAACAAAATTAATTGCAAGCATTGCTAATAAGTTTGAACGTTATTTTTAGTGCTATAAAATCAAAAAACCGGCCTTAGCCGGTTTTGATAGATAAGTTAATGATGGTAGCTATATAGCTTCTTCGTCTTCTTCACCAGTACGAATGCGCACTACCTTTTCTACCGATGTAACAAAGATTTTGCCATCACCAATCTTTCCGGTGCGAGCGGTTTCTAAAATGGTCTCAATGCAGCGCTCAACTTTATCGTCATTAATGATCACTTCAATTTTAACCTTGGGCAGAAAATCGACCATGTATTCTGCACCGCGATATAGTTCTGTATGACCCTTTTGGCGACCAAAGCCTTTGACTTCGACCACAGTCATTCCATTAATACCTAACTCAGACAAAGCTTCCCGAACATCGTCCAATTTGAACGGCTTGATAATAGCTTCTACTTTTTTCACGGTTATTCTCCGTCTGTTAGTGCTTGGTTACGGTGAACTCAGCCCGTCTCACCGATGAAAGTCTTTTGATACCCAGTTAAGTGGTCGTTCAATTAGCTTCTGGAATAACCGGAAGTAATTGGATAGCGGCGCTCTCGGCCAAAAGCACGAGAAGTAATCTTGGCACCCGGTGCCGCTTGACGACGCTTGTACTCATTACGATCGACTAATCGGGCAATACGCTGCACAACTGCTGCATCATAGCCTTTGGCAATAATATCTTCGACACCCATATCTTGATCAACATATAAATCAATCAGCTGATCGAGAATTTCATAATCTGGCAGACTATCTTGATCTACCTGACCGGGTGCTAATTCAGCAGATGGTGGACGGGTAATTACGCGCTGTGGAATCGCTTTTCCTACTTCTCCACCCATCTCAGCATTGATCGAATTACGGTACTCCGACAGACGATAAACCATGGTTTTAGGGATATCTTTAATCGCAGTGAAACCACCCACCATATCGCCATACAGAGTGGAATAACCGACAGCAACTTCACTTTTGTTGCTGGTTGCTAGTACCATTTTTCCGGTTTTATTCGACAACGACATTAGCAGCGTGCCACGAATTCGTGCCTGTAAATTTTCTTCTGTGGTATCGGCATCTAACCCGGCAAAAGCTGATGATAAGCCATTCATAAACTGCTCGTAAATCGGCTCAATCGATACCGAACTGTATTTGACACCCAACCAATTAGCTTGTTCTGCAGCATCGGTTCGGCTCATCTCTGAGGTGTATTTAAACGGCATCATCACCGCTTCAACTCTATCGGCACCTAACGCATCAACCGCAATACACAAAGTCAATGCAGAGTCGATACCACCAGATAAGCCAATCAGAACTCCAGGGAAACCATTTTTGCCGACGTAATCTCTCACTGCTAAAACAAGTGCTTTCCAAGCCATAGCCTCTTCAGAGAGTTCGTCATAGGAGTCACAATGAATCTCTATTGAATGTGGATGCCAGGTAGTTTGTAGCGATGCTTGTTCAAACACTGGGCCGTGCAACAGGCATTCGCCATTGCCATTGACCACTTGTGAACCGCCATCAAATACCAGTTCATCCTGACCACCGACCATGTTGCAGTAAAAAATAGGTAAACCGGTTTCTTTGGCACGTGCAATCAAACAATCAGTACGTTCATTTTGCTTGCCCAGATGAAATGGCGATGCATTCAAATTAAGAATTATCTGCGCGCCGGCCGCTTTCAAATCTGCAGCAGATTCTGGTTGCCAGATATCTTCGCAAATTGAAACGCCAACTCGCCGCCCCTTAAATTCAAACACGCCCGGTTGCTGACCTGGAATGAAGTAACGCCGCTCATCGAACACACCATAGTTAGGCAGTGCTTGTTTATCGTAAGTCAGTAAACACTGGCCTTGATAAAACGCCGATGCCGAGTTGTAACACAAGCCATTTTGCCAGCGCGGATGGCCCACTACCACGCAAATATCACCCGCAGCTTGGCGTAAAGTATCCAGCGCCGCATCTACCCGAGCAGGCAAACTACCGCGATACAACAAGTCCTCTGGTGGATAACCAACCAGCGACAATTCGGGCAATAGAATCAGATCAGTTTTACCGCGAAGTTGCGTCAATTGATCGAGAATTTTATCCAGGTTGCCCTGAATATCGCCCACAGTCAGGTTCAGTTGGGCCAAAGTAATGCGCACAGGTTGGGTCATAAAACTTGGTCTTGGCTAAAAAACTGAGGCAATTTTACGACGGGCAGCCGCTGCTTGCTAGTTTCATCGGCCAAAGGGAAATAACATCGGAAGGAAGTGAAGCTAAGAAGCACAATCTAACGGCCTAAGAAGATTCAAAGATCAGCAACCGTGGTCAATTTTCTCCAGCACTTCAAAGATAAATGCACCCGGTTCGACATAAGAATTTTTACGTCTGCAAGTCGTACCATCAGCTAATTCAAATTCAATTTGATAGCTGCCCTTACGATGGAAAGCCACTGGTAAAACTAAATGGCTATGTTGCTTAATATCGAAATATTCCGTCACGCCTACTCTTGGTTCTGAATCACTGGCAACCGCAGAAGCGAAGGTTTCAATATGAATGCGGGCAATCGATTGATCGGTTTGGTTTTCTACATGGAGTTCGATCCAAGGATCAAGATCAGCACCTCTGTTCCAAGCAGACCAAGAAAAACCAATGATTAAAGTCAGCAAGCTGCCACAGCAGAAAAATATCAGGTATTTGATTCCTTGCATGGTAAAAGTCGCTTATCCGCTATTCACAAGATCGTGCCCTAACCAAAGCTTGAGCCAATTTTGCTTAAGCCACAATTAAAAGCATTCTATTTGTGGCTTAGCGCTCTGTAAATCTGATTTCTCTTGCAGCCCCATCCAAAAGACAAGAAGCATCACATGGCAATTGTTATTTCGAAGTCTTGCCATCAAACCAGTCACATCAGAAATGTAACAACATCTGTTATAAATCTGAGTATATCTTCAGGCCTGCGAGCATTTAATTACAGTCTCTAGAGTACACTTTTGGGAATAATTCGGCGTAGCTTTACTCCTAATCGTTTGGAAATTTTTACCTCACTATCGGGATTCCAGACATGGGATACACGCCATGCATTTTCTGGCTGCATTTCTTGCAGCATGCCTTGCTTGATTTCGCGGGCTATTTTTTCAGAAGGAATAATAACCAGATTTTCAGTATTCAAGTTCGCGCTTCTTGGATCAAAATTATAAGTGCCTATAACGCTAGTGTAATCGTCGATAACCATCGACTTAGCGTGCAATCCAAAGATTGGGGCTTGCTTTAATTGCTTGTGCATCACTTCAGACATTATTTTTTGCCGTATTCTCGCATCTGGTTTGAATTCAAAAATCTCAACTCCCGTTTTTAACAAAGCTTTCCGATCTCGCTGATATCCGCTAAAAGCTTCCAAATTATCAGTCGAAGCAAGGCTATTGGTTAAAATTTGAATCCTTACGCCGCGGTCAACCATCGCCTTAAGTATCTTCCGTATTTTCTTTGTCGTAATCAAATACGGTGTTTGAATAACAACGTTATTTTCAGCGCTTTTTAGCAAAGAAAGCAATTTGTCGGTTGACAGGCCACCACCAGATAAAAATTTATCTGCAGTATTTTTTCCTGGTATATCTGAAACATACTCAACATCTTTCAACCATTGCAGCTGTTCTTGCTGTTGAATATCAGCAATTGCTTCAGGCAGCTCATAAATTTTTTGCCTTACAGACAATACAAAATTCTGAGGGTCACAGGCATATTGATGCAAAGAGGCAAAGTCAGGGATATAGTCCACTGGTTTTTTATTTTTTACTAAGTTAGAAATATCGACACTTAACTTACTCTTCCAAAATTTCTCAAATGACGATTCAATGTCCCCAACGACTTCACCTATCAGTAAGACATCACGATCGCGAAAATTAAATTTATGGTCGTATCCGTAATATTCATCTGCAACATTACGGCCACCAGTAATAGCAACCGTTCCATCGACTATAAAAGTTTTATTATGCATTCTCTGGTTAAGCTGATGAAAGGATGTCGTTATACTTACTGCCTTATCAAAAATATTCTTACCAACATTTGCCATCGGATTATAAATTTTAATCGAAATATTTTTATGTGCTGCTAGCGTTTGCAATTCATTGACACTGGCTTGCATCATAATGTCATCCACTATCACTCGTACCCTGACATCTCGCTCTGCTGCCTTTACTAGGTAATCTGTCGCTATCAAACCAATATTATCAGTCGAAAAAATAAAATACTGAACATCAATCGTTTGCTCTGCATGCTCAGTGAGCCATGCCCGCGACAGCATCGCTTCAATGCCTTGTTCTAACACGTACACCCCGGTTTTATCAGCCATTTCGCTGACAACAGAGGCAAGATATTCAGGCAACCTTCCATTGGTGCTCTGAGTAATGTTACCGCAATGATTAACGCTAGATTCGGGAAATTTTGTTGGTTGTACGCTGCAAGCAACCAGCGCCATAGCTAGCACTAGGCCCACGACAATTTTATTTTTTACTTTCAATATATTGCATAACATTTTAATACAGTATCGCAATGTTTAGTTCCCTTTCGAGGTAGTCGAATACTATGCTGGTGCGCTTATCGAAGATCCTACAAAAACAAAGTAGCAAACAAAATTCAAGTGCAAAATACTTTTCAATGAAGAGCGAACAAACTTCATAACTGCAGTAAATACACGACTATTTCAACATTCACCCTACCATTTCGCTCAATACAGACACAAAAAAGCCAAGACTCCGGTCTTCAAGACGGCTTCAAGACGCCACCCACGATTTTAACTATATCCTAATAAATAAATCTAATGACCGGGATAACTGAAAAAACTGGCATTCAACGCGATTGCGGCAACCGTTTCTTCATTTCGAATACGATTATACTGAATTGATGTCACGACGAAAACCAGATTAACTCTGGTTATTGAAATGGCATTTTATTTTAAAGTTTTTGACTTAAACCCACTCAGCACAACTAAGTATTAAGAAGGTGGTTGTTTTCCAGGCACTTGCATTTGCTGTCGCCAAGCCTCGGTTTGTTGCTTGACTCGATCACGAAACTGTTTGAGGTTCAGCGCAGTGCCCATTGCGTGGGCAAACTGTCTTGCACTGGCCATCACAGTGCTGCGACCGCTCATGGCCGATGCCCACCAGCGTGCATCAGTCTCGATTTTTAATCGTTCAAAAATTGTCGGCAAGCTGCTGTCCATGTGATATTTTTTGTCAGTGCGCACCATGCGAGCACTAGCGTCAACCAATTCTAAATAATCTTTTAATTTAAATGGCAGAGACTGAGGTTTATCTTTGATATTAATACTGGGTTTGCTTTCGCTATCAACAAACGATTTTAATCGGGCGAAATTGTAATCATATCGGCGTTGATGATTTCTTTTTCGGCTTTTTTTTCTACGATGATTACTGGCGGGTAATTCCGTTTCCACTCGCGCTTGAACTGAAGTGTAATTTGAGTCTTCCGGGGTTTGTGCAATGCCTGCACGAAGCGGGTTAAGATCGACATAAGCCATACAGGTTAGCAGTGCTTGTTGATCGAGCAACGCTTGTGCTTTAAACCGCCCCTCCCAAAATCGGCCTTTGCATAAATCTTCCGCATTGGCGATTCGCGCTAGCGGCTCATTAATTGAGCGCATAAACCAGCTGATAGAATAAAGCCTTTCACGGTAAATTGTATCGGCAGTTTCTTCGACCCACTGAACCTGCATTTGAGTAAGTAAACAGTGCTTGTTTGGATCGAGATAATCTTTAACCCAAGGGTGAGGCGAAAACACTTTGCAGTATTGCAACAGCACCTGCTTGATACCCCAGTTTTTTGCACGCTCGACATCAACATACACCACTAGATGATAGTGATTCGACATCACAGCGTAAGCTGCGATATCCACCGCAAACGCCTGGCTCAGTCGATCAATTCTATCGACAATCCACTGGCGACGGTGATCGTAATTCTTACGGTGCTTTTTAAGTAGCGTTGGATCTTCACCACACAGCCACCCTCGCCTAACACAACGCGAAATTACATGGAGAAATGGATTTTCTTTCGGATCGTATAGAATAGCTCTAGGTGCTGGCATGATGTGAAAATGACAACTTTTTCAAGTGCCGTTCCTGCAAAAATCCACGGTTTACAAAGATTAAATCAATGGCAACCGGATGAGAAATCAAATGTTTTTTGGTAGGTATAAACATTATCTTGGGTGGCGTTATTCTTTTTGCGTTATTCTTTTTGAAAAAAAACTTAAATACCAACATAACTACTGATTTTCAAACTCACAGAATTCATCAATCGTTTTACAGGCACCACCATAAAACACAGACGGTGCATTAATTTTCTTAGCAATTTGTAAATAAAGCCCCTTCAAAGCCAGAACTTTTCTAGGGTAAATAAAAACCTCACCAGGGATATGCAGCACACCACCATCATTTAAATTAAATAAAATTTCGCTAGTACGGAATGAATTAGACGCCGCAGTATGACTGGTTACACAAACTTCTATATTCTTTATATCGCTTTCTGAGTACATTGATTTACGATAGTGCCAGCGATCAAGAAAACTGACATAGCAAGCAATCTCTCCATCTCTTATTAGCACTTCCCTTTTACACAGAAACAATACAACCAGAACAAAGAATGATGGCGCAGCTACAATAAAGCAAAAAAATACCAACCATGTACTTTCACCAATTTCATCAATACCTATAATTAAAGAAAATATAAATGGAAAGAAAGCAACCATCTTAATGTGCCCCCCCAGACCACATGTGAATTTCATTTCATTCATGAGCAACCTCCAAACTTTATAGCGTCCCATAGCTTTACTTTTCTAGAGACTCCATATGTAAATTTGTAAAAACCACCAAATTCAAATGCGACGTCAGCAGAAAAGTTAAAGCCACCTTCATCCTTACCACCTTCATTACAATTTTTACCTTCGGGGCATTCACCTCGAATCCCCTGATCCAATTTTAAAAAAACTTGTGGATTTAATGACGCATCAGCTTTTGCCGACGCTCCAAACACAGTACTCGGACTCAGGCATCTATTAGCAACAACGCCTCCCAAACAGCTGTCAAATTTTGCAGCCAGCTCCGCCTTAACGCCTATATTAATAGTTCCTGACAAGTTTGCTTTAAGTCGAGCACAGCTTTCACCGCACTCAGACACCTTCCCAGACAAGCCTCCGTCACCTTTTATAGCCCCTTCGATATACAGGCCATACTCAACAATTCCAGAAACCTGATAACCAGCAATAATTCTTGGTCGAACCGACAACGCATACCCTAGCCCAGGAACAACAGCCACCCCTTTCATATCAAAAGTAATATTACCGCCATACTCTTCATACTTTCCTTTGCCAGCGATTCGACAATCTGAACAACATTCTTCGCCTGTTTCTCTAAAAGCATTCGCCTTCCCGCTTAGCGGATAAATATTTACAAATGGATTGCTTTGATTAAAACCTTCGGTTAAATCATTCGCATAGTTAAATATATCTATGAAAAATTCATGCTTAATTTTTTTACTACTTTCATCGCAATGATTACCACAATCGCCATCTTTACAGGTGTAACATTCCTGACCTTCTTTATTACTGCAGGATAATTTATCTTTTTCTTTATCCGCTACCAAACCATCATCGCCACACATTTTGCACTTTGCATCTTCAGGTTTGATATCATTTTCATCTGGCAACGATGTCGGGTTCATGCCATCACAGCCGGGCTTTTTACAATCTCCAACAATGTCTTTTGGCTTATCGGCAGTATCTGCTACGTTTTTCGGACTGCCGCCACTGCAGACTTTTGTTTTACAATCACCTTCCTGATCGGCTGATTTTACTCTTGGGTCAGCGTCATCATTATTGCAATTACATTCACCATCACATTTTTTACAGATAGAACAATTCGCCGCACAACCACTGCCACCGGGTTGGCTACCACAGTGCCATCCGGCTTTTATCACACCAACACCGGGGTTACTTTGTACCGTGGCACCATCTTCTGACACCGAACCTAAGCCGATGGCGACAAATTCCTCTAGGTCATGATCGTAAGAATACATTTCCACTTGTGCACCCGGCTGGTGGCCATCAACATTGGGTAATGTCAGTTTTGCCGGTGGGTCAAACCGAGTGCCGGTTGGCTGAATCGTGACGATAAACTGTGGCTGCATGCCATTGGGCGGTGCCATGGGCACAGCCGAAGCATTAACCGGAGTGACTGAAATAAAGCCTTCTTTTTCACCATTAGGGAAAGTCGCCGAGCCTTTAGCAATATCCAGCTGAAAACCGGGGTATTTATCTAAGGTCAGGCTAATATCTTGCTTACCGGCATATACCGCATTGTCAATATTCAATTTAACCATATAAACAGGTGCAGATAGCGGGTTATCCACCCCAGAGGGGTTGAATGCTTTTCGTGGCAATTTGATAGCCAGTATTCAACAGCTGTGAATTAAAACTAAACGCTACAGAGCCATTTTCTACGTGAGTTTGTAGTGCTCCAGGAAAAACATCACTGCAACCATCTGCCAGCACTGGCGCTGGAGCAACAACTACAGCAATAACTACAGCCAAAGCTGCAGAAAAAACCTTTTTAGCATAACTACCTACATTCATTATTATGAAGTTTTATTGCTTGTCTAGCCGCTAAATTTGTAGAATCAAACTGCCGAACAAGTATTTTTACTATCGTATTGTTTGCACATTCTAAGGCAAAACCGATAAAAGATACAACGGAAAGTCTTTATATATAAATCGTTTTCTTCTAATAAAATATAAGAATAGAATTAATTTTCTACTTTGCTTTGCCGCTTCTACAAGTAACGTTTTTTAATACACTAAAAAAGAAATGGATTAGGCGGTGATAATAAATGCGTTATCGGTCGTAATATTCCTTTGTGGAATTATCATTTTAACTTTGTTTTATGAAAGATTTACTAAAAACGATTTTGAAATAACGCCAGCAGAGCTGATCTGCTAGATTAAACAGCCATAAAAAACCGTCGAGTGGAAAAATAAATTTTGTGAATATGACCTTTCAACTAGGACTTGATGCTCATCACTCACAAACCAGTAAGACGATTACCGATATAACTGACACTTAATAGTGGTGGCATTTGTGTTTTGATTTTGACAATGACGGCTGAGAAGATATTTTCCACATTGGTAGTAGTGGTAATCGCCGTTATTACGGCAAAAATAGTTGGTGGAGCAATCATCACACTGGCAATAGCTTATGGAAAAATGTTTTAGGAAAACAGCTTTTAGATGTCACTCAAAAACCAGGATTAAAAACATTATTCCAGCAGGAAAATCAGACGTCATTAGTTATAATTTAACCGTTCCTTCATGGGTACAAAGCCCACTAACAGTGACCACTATAGTTAATTATCGAAAATTGAATCAAAGATATGCCTTATGGTCTCTCGGTGATTTATACCAAGAAATACCTGTTGTGGAAATGGCACGAGATACGGCTCAAATAGCTATAAAAATTCAGCCACCTTCAATTTCGAAAAATGCTGATTCTGCGCTATACAATAAGCAATAGTACTGTCCTGAAAGGTTGTTTTGATATAAATGAATCACTCAATCTAACGTAAACGACAGCCCGAAAACATTATTATTTTAAAAACAAAAAGCCGAGACTCAATCTCGGCTTTTTTGCTCAAACGGGTGACAAAATCGATTAAACCAAAATCACTTCTAACTTAACATCGCATACTGTGGCCAACACCGCAGCAGCATGATTTTGCTCGCTAATTTGAGCATCTTGTTTCTCAACTAATACCGCACGAGCAATCGTCGAGATATCACGACCTCGCCGTGCCAGTGCATTAATCGCCATCTGCATTGGCTGCATCGATGGGTTAAATGCGGCATTTTCACCATAACGGCCCGAAACAATTTCACCTGACTCTAAAATCAAGGCAACGCCTGCAGGACTTTTTGAGTAAGGCGCATAACTGTTACAAGCGGCTGAAACGGCTTTTTCCACCAACGGGTCATTGGTTTCAACTTCTATGCCCCAGTCAGGCTGTTCGCTCATCATTGGATTGTGATTATCCAAATCAATCGGGCCAAAAGCATAGGGTAAATAGCTAGATAATAAGCCTGGCGCGCGACCGGGTAAATTGATCGTCAAGGCACCGGCAGTGCTCAGCTCATTCATAAACTGGCGACAATGACCACAAGGGCTGTAATTAACCGTAATATCCAGCAAACCAGTTTCACCGGCTTTCCAAGCATGGCTAATTGCGGATTGCTCGGCATGAATCGAATGGCCTAATACTTCGCCAGTGAATTCATGGTTAGCGCCCATGTATAAATCGCCGCTGCTACCGCGGGCAATTGCACCGACATAAAAATTGGAAATGGGTGGTTTTGCCATACATGCAGCCACTGGCAGCATTGCTAATAATAAAGGGCGTTCTTCCAAGCCAGTTTGCTGTTGCAATTGGGCAAAGGCACCGGCTGAAATATACCCTTCAAAGGTTTCATCTAAAATTGGATCAAGTGCCTTAGCCAGCATTTCTGGCAGACTTTCTAGTGCAGAATTAAATCTCGGATCCATCGTTTTTCTCCACTTCATTCAACTATCAGTTTCATGACTGACATTTCTTAATAACCCAGCTAGCTTTTAAAAACTATGTAGGAAAAAAAAGCCCGGATAACCGGGCTTTTTTTGAAATAATTAGCACCGAAGGAACGAGGTGCCATATTCCATTTTTTCTATCGAGAAATACTCGGCGATTGATTGGCCAATATCTGCAAAAGTATCTCGCTTGCCTAAAGAGCCCGCTTCAACTGATTTGCCGTAAGCAATTACCGGTACAAACTCACGAGTATGATCAGAACCCGGCCAGGTTGGATCGCAACCATGGTCAGCAGTGATAATCACCAGATCATCTTCGTTTAAAATTTCGAATAATTCAGGTAACCGCGTATCGAAATATTCGATGGCATCGGCATAACCTTTTACATCACGGCGGTGGCCATAGCTGGAGTCAAAGTCGACAAAGTTGGTGAAAACCATCGTCTGGTCTCCCGCATCTTTAACCGCTTGCAAGGTGACATCCCACAATTGTTCTAAACCAGTGCCTTTAAGCTTTTTAGTAATGCCGCAATGTGCGTAGATATCGGCAATTTTACCCACAGAAACGACTTCTCCACCGCTATCCGCCAGCTTTTCCAAAACGGTGGTTGCGGGTGGCTTAATTGAGTAGTCGTGACGATTACCGGTACGCTGGAAATCACCTTTAGCAGAACCTACAAATGGGCGAGCAATCACTCGGCCAATATTGTAATCGGCTAACAATTCACGAACCGTTTTGCACAGCTCAAGCAGATTATCCAAGCCATAGGTTTCTTCATGGCAGGCAATCTGGAATACAGAGTCAGCAGAGGTATAAAAGATCGGCTTACCGGTCTTCATATGCGCTTCGCCCAATGCATCTAAAATCACGGTACCTGAAGAATGGCAATTGCCCAAATAGCCAGGCAGGCCGGCTTTTTCAACGATGGCATCGAGCAATTCTTGCGGGAAACTGTTTTCTAAATCAGAGAAATATCCCCATTCAAACAGTACCGGTACACCGGCCATTTCCCAGTGCCCTGAGGGGGTGTCTTTACCGGAAGATATTTCAGCCGCATGGCCATAGGCGCCGATGATTTCAGCATCTTTATCGAAACCAGCCGGGAAGATACCGGTCGCTTCTGCGTTGGCATGACCCAAACCCAACTTGCTCAGGTTAGGTACATTCATCAAGCCACGACCTGCTTCGCCATTTTCACACTGCTTGGCAATGTGACCTAAGGTATTTGCGCCCACATCACCAAACTTTTCTGCGTCTGGTGCGCTACCGATTCCCAAGGAATCCATCATTAAAATTACTGTGCGTTTCATAATCGCCTCTTGGGAGCCAACAAACCCAGCCTGCGGATTCCGTAAAACTCATCGAGTAAATACGGTGTGCGCCGGGCGCTCCGATCAATCAAATTGGTTTATACGTCTTCTGGACGGATAGTACAGTAGACCACTGGGCGCTGCTCAGGTTTCTCACTACCCAGAGTAATCGCTGCACGAACCGTTTTAGCCGCTTCTTGCCAGGCTGCTTCACTGCGTGCGTGAATCATTGCCAACGGTTTGTCAGCGGTAGCTTTTTCACCAAGGCGGATAATTTGATCCAGGCCGACCGCATGATCAACATCGTCCTGTGGACGAATCCGACCACCACCCAATGCAACAACAGACAGACCCATTTGACGTGTGTCCATTGCCACTGCAAAACCTTCTGATTCTGCATATACCGGTGCAACAATTTCAGCAGTTGGCAAATAGCTTTCTGGCTTGTCCATAAAATCAGCCGGGCCACCCAGTGCGTGAACCATTTCACCGAATACCTTGGCAGCCTTGCCGCTATCCAGCGCTTGATTCAGCTTGGCACGAGCATCATCAACACTGCTTGCCAGTTCAGCACTTAGCAGCATTTCGATACACAAAGCCATCACCACTTCGTGCAAACGTTCATTGCGGTACTCGCCTTTCAAGTAACGAACCGTTTCACGAATTTCTACCGCGTTACCGGCACTAGAGCCTAAGGCTTCATTCATGTCGGTCAGCAAAGCGGTGGTCTTGGTGCCTGCGCCATTAGCGACAGCAACAATTGAGCGCGCCAGTGCTTCGGACGCTTCGTGGGTCGGCATAAATGCGCCGGAACCAGTTTTAACATCCATTACCAGTGAGCCCAAACCTGCTGCCAGTTTCTTGGACAGAATTGAGCCAGTGATCATATCGATGGAGTCTACGGTTGCGGTTACATCACGCACGCCGTAAATAATTTTATCGGCAGGTGCCAAATTGCCGGTCTGGCCGATAATAGCCACGCCGACCTCTTTAGTCACTTTGCGGAAAACTTCATTATCTGGCGTTACGTTGTAGCCAGGAATGGATTCCAGCTTGTCCAGCGTACCGCCGGTATGGCCTAAGCCGCGACCAGAGATCATTGGAACATAACCGCCACAAGCAGCAACCATTGGGCCTAACATCAGCGAAACCATATCGCCAACACCGCCGGTAGAATGTTTATCCACGATTGGGCCAGCCAGATTCAGGTCATCCCAGCAGATCACTTCTCCGGAATCACGCATCGCTTCAGTAAAGGCAACTCGTTCACCCATCTCCATTCCGTGGAAATAGGTTGCCATTGCAAATGCCGCAACTTGGGCCTCGGTCACTTCACCGCTAGGAATACCTTTTACGAAAAAATCAATTTCTTCTTTTGACAGGACGTGGCCATCACGTTTTTTGCGGATAATTTCTTGCGGCAGAAACATAACATTTGTCTCCAAAAATTCTTTAAATAGCGATGACACAAACGATCAATCAGAATCTGTAGAAATAAAAAAAATAGACGTGCAGATTTTGTATCAATGAGCCATCGTGGGCAGGATTTAATACAAACGCCCAAAAGCATTTCGGCCAATCTAAAGATTGGCCGAAATGTATTAATTATTAATAACCGGTAGAATCTTTCGGTTTTTCGCCGACTTCCAAGGTGTGCAACAAGGCATTTAACAGACCCGAAGCGCCGAAGCGGAATTTATCAGCCGTGATCCACTCTTCACTCAAAATACCTGCCGCTTGATCTAGATACAGTTTTGCATCTTCAGCAGTACGAACACCGCCAGCCGCCTTAAAGCCACACTCACTACCACTTTCTTTAATAGCAGTCAGCATGATTCCAGCAGATTCTGGAGTTGCGTTAACTGGAACCTTACCGGTAGAGGTTTTGATGAAATCAGCACCGGCTTTAATGCAAATATCAGATGCTTGACGAATCAGCGCTTCAGTTTTCAACTCACCACTTTCGATGATCACCTTCAACTGAGCCTTGTCACCACAAGCCGCTTTAGCAGCCTTAACCAGTTCAAAACCCACTTCCTCATTACCGGCCATCAATGCACGGTATGGGAAAACCACATCCACTTCGTCTGCACCGTAAGCAACGGCAGCACATGTCTCAGCAACAGCAATTTCAATATCGTCATTACCGTGGGGGAAGTTAGTTACGGTGGCGATCTTCACTTGATCTGCACCTACTTGGCGCAGGGTTTTACGAGCAATCGGGATAAAACGTGGGTATACGCAGACAGCTGCAGTTTGACCACCTTCGCTCTTGGCTTTGGTGCACAGCTCAATAATCTTGGCGTCTGTATCGTCATCGTTCAGGGAAGTTAAATCCATTAACGACAGCGCTTTACGCGCCGCAGTTTTAATATCGTTCATTAAAATATCTCCGAGGTTCAGCATAAAAGCTGAAAAAATATAAATAACTAGGTAGCACTCATCTGATCATCATCAACCAGACTTCACTTTCTCTATAGATTGGACAAGAAACTAATATAGCGCCTCAATCGGCCCGAAATCTCAACCTATAACAGTCTTCAGCCGCCCCAATACGACACTCTTAATAGCCAATAGCCCAAGCTATTAGCCATCATGCTAACTGACCGATTCAATTCAAAACAGGCCAAAGCACAATCATGGATCAGCGGTGAATTGCAGCACTTTTCCACAATCAATCAAGTGCTGCCATTTTAGCGCCGAAAACCACCCGAAAAACATGATACGCATCACGGCCATTTCTGGTATTTTTCCAATTTAGAACAGAGGTTATCAATTAGTTGGCGCTGGTTTAGTCGATTATTGTTACTAAACTGCGTCAAAACAACCGTTTCAGTCACCTCTGAAAAAACAAAACCAGATCATTGAATTAACAATGATCTGGTTGGGTTTTCTGACAGCACTTTAATGGTTTTAAAAAACTATTAAGCAGTCTGGCCTGTTGCAGCAACCACCAATTCACGCACACAAACGTTTTGTGGCATTTGATAAGCAAACGTGACGCAGTCCGCGATATCTTTGGTTGAAATCGCACCACCAATGCTGGTTTTCCAGTCTTCATAGCCAGAAATGATTTCATCAGAAGTGGTATGGCCTAACAGTTCAGTTTCAACTGCACCTGGTGCAACAACAATCACCCGAATACCATCTGCAGACACTTCTTCACGCAGGGTTTCCGTTAAACCATGGACGCCAAACTTGGTGCCGCAATAAGCAACATGAGCTGGGAAGCCTTTAATACCCGCAACCGAGCTAACGTTAAAAATAGTACCGGTCTTACGTGCCTTCATTCCTGACAGAACCGCATGAATACCGTACAACATACCTTTCAGGTTGATGTCGATCATGTTGTCCCACTCGGCAGGATCTTGAGTATCTGCTGTACCCAACTGCATCAAACCGGCATTATTTACTAAGCAATCTACTGGGCCGTATGCTGCTTCAGCTTCCGTCACTGCAGCAACCAGAGCATGTCTGTCGGTCACATCGACTTTACGACATATAGTATTTGGCAAACCCAGTGCTTCTAGCTTTTCCAGACGGCGTGCAACTAATAATAATGGATGACCCGCTGCGCTCATTTGACGGGCAATAGCTTCACCGATACCGGAACTTGCGCCAGTAATAACAACCAGTGGCTTACTCATAATAATTTTTCCTAATAGTTAATCAGACCAAACACACAGTACCTGACTGCCAAAAACAGTTAAAATATTTATTTCCGGGGTTTATCAAAGGCTGTACCTATGGATCTTCGATTACTGAAATTTTTCATCGCGACCTATGAAGAAAAGAACATCACTCGGGCAGCCAATCGCTGCTTTATCTCACAGCCTTCATTGTCAGCCGGCCTTAAACAGTTAGAGCAAGAATTGAGTTCGCAACTCTTTATTCGGCACAAAAAAGGCGTTGCTCTCACCGAAGAAGCTCACTACCTCTATCCAATGGCGCGACGATTGATCAACGATGCGACTCGATTGCCAGAATTGTTTAAAGAAAGGTCGCAGAACCAGCCGCTATCGCTTGGTGTCTTTCCTGATCTTAGCCCATCTCGATTGGCACAATTGTTAGCGTCGGTCTATCAAGATATTGATTATTTAGCGCTGGAGTTGCTGGATCATACACAAAGTGCCGATGCCACTTTGACGCTGGATATTTTAAAAAAAGAAGATGAGATTTTTTTGCCATTATGGGAAGAAGATTATTTGTTGTGCTGCCCGCCAGATCACCCGTTAGCACAACAAGAAACAGTGAAACCAGAACAGTTGCATGAATTTGATTTTATCGAGTGTCCGCCTTGCGAAGCCCATCAGCAAACGGTCAGCCTGTTAGCTTGCAGTGGCTTACGTTTAAATATGGTCGCTAAAGCCGAACATAAAGCTCAGGTGAAGAATTTAGTACAAGCTGGCCTCGGTATTTCTTTTTTACCGGACGGTATGTTGGAAAATACACCTGATTTGGAAATACGCCGCATTGATGGCCCAAGAATGTTTAGAAGAATCGGTTTGGCTTATTCTGCCAGTAAAAGTATATCGCCTGTATTAGCAAGGGTTATTGAGCTAAAAAGCAGGAATCTGGGCAGTTTTTAAAAACATAAAAAAAACCGGAAATTAAATAACTTCCGGTTTTTTAATTTTATACATTAGCAATTATGATCGTAACAACGTCCATAAACCGATCGCAATAAAACCTACGCCTGCTGCATAATTTAAATAGCGTTCATTAATATATTCGCTAAGAAAACTGCCCGCCAATACGCCAATGGCCGATGCAACAATTAATGCAGCAGAAGCACCGGCAAACACAGTCCACTTACTTACATCTTTGTCTGCAGCAAATAACATGGTGGCTAGTTGAGTTTTATCACCCAGCTCAGCAATAAATACCGCACCAAAAACACTAATAAATACTTTCCAATCCATCAGATAATCACTTACTAACTTTCACGACGGTAAATTAAATCCCAAACGCCATGCCCCAAACGATGGCCACGGTTTTCAAATTTGGTTAATGGACGCCAATCTGGACGAGGGGTATATTGCTTTTCACCCTGGTTATTCACATAACCTTCAGCCACTTCCATTACTTCCATCATATGCTCGGCATAGTTTTCCCAATCGGTTGCCAAATGGAACTGACCACCAATTTTCAATTTGTTACGAATGGTTTGAACAAATTCAGGCTGAACAATGCGGCGCTTGTTATGACGCTTTTTATGCCATGGATCTGGGAAATATAACTGCAAGCGATCAATCGATTGATCGGCAATGCATTGATTGAGCACTTCGACTGCATCTTCGGCATAGACTCGCAGATTGGTGACATCTGCTTTAATCGCGTCATTCAGCAAATGACCCACACCCGGTTTATGCACTTCGATACCAATAAAATCAACATCCGGCTCAGCCTGCGCCATCTCCAACAATGAAGCGCCCATGCCAAAACCAATTTCCAATACCCGTTGGCTACCGCTACGAGCAAACCACTGGTCCAACTCAACAGCCCCTTGCTCAACACTGCGACCATACTTTGGAAAAACAGTATCTAATCCACGTTGTTGGCCCGGGGTCATACGGCCTTCGCGCAAAACAAAGCTGCGGATTTTACGCAAACGCTTCTCTTGGACAGTATTTTCTTGGCTGGTATTTTCTTCGGTATTATTCTGATCAGTGCTCATGGGTACTTCTTGGCTGAGGTCTGGCATATCAATCCCTAAAGGGTGTGCCAAACAGAAATAGAGAAATCAAAGGCGGCGGATTATAACCAGTTCTTATCGATTGAGCACCTTCATTGAGTAATTTACATCGCTCGTTCGGCTGAGATTTCTATCGAATTTCACCACTTGTAAGGCTTGCCAACATCGTATTTATCTTTGTAAGTAGCGCCCAAAAACTGGCCGATGAGTAAAAGCATCATAACCAACACAACGACGCCAAGAATTACGAGCAAAAAAAATCCGATGATTGAATCACCGGATTTATTCATTTCAAATATTTTACAGCGCCATATTAATCCGCCGGAGGCCAATTCTGACGACGTTCTCGGTAAGCTCTTCGATCACTCAGCTTACCACTGGCAAAACGCACTCGCGTTCTACGGTCGGTATTATCTCTACGGTCGGAATGTTTACGGCGTTCTAAACCATCCCAGTTTGGATTATCTGGCAAAGGCGCCAGACTCAGACTATCTGATGAAAAATTAAGCTCTGTCTTTTTAGAGATTTCCTGCCCTTCTAGTTCTGGCTGGTTGGATACTTTAGTTTCCGTTGGTTCTACAGCCTCTAAAGATAAATCTGGGTGTGCTCTAGAAACATCTTGCATCGAAAATTCCGCATGCTTCACTCGGGCACCTTCAACAACCTCATCACGAGCTTGCAATAAACGATGACCACCTGTTTCACCACACGATAAGATATCTCGTACATACTCTAACTTGTCACGCTTACCTAAACCGTCTACTGACTGGGTCAAAAGATCCGTCAACTTGGCTTTAAATTCAGCTCGTTTCATTCTCATCACCGCTTCAGAATATGTGCCAGTATCAGCGTAGGCTATTCACCCAGAAATCAGCCAAGCCATTAAGCAGGGCATTATTACCTTCGGTTCTCAACACTGAATCATTTCTTGAAGCTAGTGTGGCAGTTGATAATTAAATCAACCGGAACCAATTCACATATTTATCAATAGGTTATCTGGCATTCTTTTCAGAAGACAGATTAAACACCTATTGACGACTGGTGATCAGAGATCACTCGCTGGTACACTGAACCCGCTTCAACACTGGCTTTTTAAACAACCCTTTTTCCGGGAAAGACCATAACAAGATGCTTCGTAAAACATTGCTGACTCTATTTTCTCTGATTGCACTAACCCTTTTAGCTGGGATCATTGCTTTGTCGATGCTGGATTTGAACCAGCACAAGCAAACCATTGCTGATCAAGTACTAAAAGCAACCGGCTTGCAGTTAGATATTCAAGGGAATATCCGTCCAAACTTTTTGCCTAGCCTTGGGCTGCAAATAGAAAAACTGCAAATAAGCGATCCAAAACACCCATCCACTGTGGATATGGGAACGTTAGATAAGCTATTGCTCAAAGTTGCGATTGGTCCTTTATTCTCTGGTCAGCTTCAAGTCGAACAGCTGACGATCGAAGGGGCCAAACTTAATTTTTATCCGCAGCCCGATGGCCAGTTAAATTGGCACATTCACGCCACACCGACACAAGAGTCATCGACCGCTGAGCAACCAACCGTTGCTTCATCAACAGACGATATTAGCAATGACAGCAATAACGCCAATGACTGGAGCCAACAGTGGCTACTGCAACAATTTCAAATGCGAAATATTGAAATCAATTGGTATGAAGCGATGGATCAACCGATTGCCTTAGCATTAAAAATACCGGAACTGGCTGCTGAACAAGTTTCACTTCAGCAACCATTTGAAGTTGTCGCTTTTATTGAAGCGACAACACCAGATCTAAAACTCAGCTTAAATCAAAGCTGGAAAATGGATCTTGCCCAGCAGAATATTCAAAGCACGAACCTAAACGGGCAGCTGGACTTTCAAGCAGCACCTGACAGCCCAAGTAAATTTTCAGGCACCATCCAACTCAAAGGTTTTGACCAACCAAACCTGCAGTTATCGCTGACAATGGATCAGTTGCTGCTGGCCAATTCACCGACTGATTCCCGCTCGCAAAAGGAGCAGCTAGAAGCGGTGTCGCAAAAATCATCCACACCATCAATCGAACAACCGTCAGCTGATACTGAAAAAGCCACGCCGATTCAATTGCCCAAACTGCCGATTCAGCTAACCGGTCATGTTGAACTGGGAAAGTTGATCGCCAATGGCATTACCGTTGACAATCTTTCACTGGATTTCAGCCATCAGAACGACATATGGAAAATTGCTCCTTTTTCTGCAGATTTTTATCAAGGGCAACTATTACTCACCAGTAAAATTAATAACCAGCAACAGCCGTTGCAATTAGCGCTCGATGCACAATTAAAACAAGTTGCTATTGGCGCGCTATTAAAAGACCTGCAAGCGAGCTCAACAGAAAAAACCAATAATACACAGCAGAAAAATAGTCTGGAAAACCGTTTTCATTTAAACGGAGAAATTGATTTATCTGCCAAGATAAATGCTAAGGGCACTACCGATCAGGCATTACTCGCTTCTGCTATCGGAAACGCGGCTTTATCGATGGAACAAGGCATCTTAAACGGTATCGATTTACAGTATCAATTATGTAAGGGCATTGCTGCGGTACGTAAAAAACCACTCGATGTACAGAACAGCCAGCAAACTGATTTCAAACAATTACAGCTACAACTGGCATTGGCCGATGGCCAAGCTCACACCCAGCAAATGCAATTTGGCATTCCTGGCGTTGAATTGTCTGGAAAAGGAGGATTTGATCTCCTTCAACCGATGATTAACCTGCAGTTACAAGCACAACTCAATCGCAGTAGCGATGCCGCTTGTGACCCAGGCAGTAATTTATCAAAAATCCCATTACCGATTACTGTTTCCGGAAAACCGGATGCATTAGCGGTAGCGTTAGATCAGAAAACCCTCAATAAAGCGCTCGGCAATTTAGCATTGGAAAAAGCGAAAAATAAATTGAGTAAAGAAATTGGCCGCTGGTTTAAAAAGCACTAAAAAAATAAACTGCTAAGTAATACCTCAGCACCTAGCCACTATTTATCAACTATCAGCATTTAAATATCAGGCAGTCTTAATTGCCTGATATTCCCTATATTAAAAAGAGTAAATCGTCGTGAGCGTACCTGCCCCATTATTCGCCGATCAAGTATTAAGCTGGTATCAGCAACACGGCCGGAAAGATCTGCCTTGGCATGAACCAAGAACCGGTTATCACGTCTGGCTTTCAGAAATTATGCTGCAACAGACGCAAGTCGCTACCGTGATCCCTTACTTTGAAAAGTTCATCGCTCGCTTTCCTACGCTGGCGGATTTAGCCAACAGCGATATTGATCAGGTGTTAGCGTTGTGGAGTGGCTTGGGCTATTACGCTCGCGCTAGAAATCTGCATAAATGCGCACAGCAAGTCGCTAGCCAATATCAGGGTGCACTCCCTGATATTGCCGAATTATTAGAACAACTGCCCGGCATCGGCCGCTCGACTGCCAATGCGATTGTCAGCCAGGCATTTAACCGCCCCGCCGCCATTCTTGATGGCAATGTCAAACGGGTGCTGGCCCGTTACTTCGCAGTCGAAGGCTGGACCGGATCGGCAAAGGTGCAAAAAGTCCTATGGCAACACGCAGAGCAGTTAACGCCAAGCCATTGTGCCGCTGATTACACTCAAGCAATGATGGATCTTGGGGCCATGGTCTGCACGCGTAGTAAGCCGAAATGTACAGAGTGCCCCATTGCAGAAAGTTGTCAGGCAAAGGCTGAAGACTTACAAAGCCAATTACCTACGCCTAAGCCTAAAAAAGCCAAACCGGCCAAAAGCTGCCACATGCTGATTTTGGTAAATCCTCAAGGGAAAATTTTATTAGAAAAACGCCCACCCAGTGGTATTTGGGGCGGTTTAATGTGTCTACCGCAAATCGACAACCAACAATCACTGGCAGAATTTACCAAACAGCTGCAGCTGCAATGCTCCAGTGAACCCTTGGCTTGGCAACCGATGCTGCACAAGTTCACTCACTTTGATCTGACGATTACTCCGGTGCAAATAGAAGTAAAAGCCAATGCAAACTTTGTCGCAGAAGATCATTGGTATTGGCTCGCTGCCGACAAAGTGCTTCAAGCTGGCTTACCGACTCCAGTTCGCAAGCTAATTGAGGCGCTGCAGTCGCCGATTTTTCAGTAGATCACTCAGGCTGTTCGCCAACGCTACTGAGTGGGCCGTTGGCGCAACAGCTTAATCCTGATCATTGTTATGGCTGAATTTCCTCCAGCGCTCTGGTATAAGTGTTGCCGAGAGATTTTTTCAAGGTATTAGGCTTATGACTCGAATGGTTCAATGCGCGCGTCTTGGTAAAGAGCTGGAAGGATTAGCTCGCCCTCCTCTACCAGGAGAACTGGGTAAGAAGGTCTTTGAACAGATCAGTAAGCAAGCCTGGATGGATTGGATGACTCAGCAAACCATGCTGATCAACGAATATCGCCTGAGCCTGATTGAACTCAAGGCTCGCCAGTTCCTGACTGAGCAAATGAAGGGCTATTTGTTTGAAGGCAAGGAAGTGAAGATTGATGGTTACAAACCGCCAGAAGAATAGCGGTATCAATCAAAGATTTGGCATACCACTGGTAACAATTGCCCTATTCAGGGGTTGACGAAGCCGCAACAAATCGGTTTAATACGCCCCGCCTCGGCCGGATAGCTCAGTTGGTAGAGCAGAGGATTGAAAATCCTCGTGTCGGCAGTTCGATTCTGTCTCCGGCCACCACATTTTAGAAATTCGTTTTAACGCTTTGTAAAAACGTGTTTTTCGCAAGACCGTACGACCATCAGCCTTCGGGCCGGATAGCTCAGTTGGTAGAGCAGAGGATTGAAAATCCTCGTGTCGGCAGTTCGATTCTGTCTCCGGCCACCACATTCAAGCCTCGCTAGTGCGGGGCTTTTTTGTGTCTAAAAGATCTCGCTTCAACTAAAAAAGCATCCAATAACGCTGCTAATATTTTCATCGAACAATTCATTGATAGCCGTATATTTGATTTGAGAGCTAACACTCATTAGATGGCCGTTTGTGTTGTTTCATCCAACTGCCACGCCCATATTTGACTACTCCCATGTCTCTCCATAAAAAATGTTTTCCTACTCTACGATTAAAAACATTCCAACTTTTATCAAAATCAATTTCGATGGATGCAGAAGGCTTTAACGATACATCTAATCCTAAAATATAATTTTTACCATCTAAATATATAGATGAAGAGTTTCTTATTGATTGAGGATCAATGGTCGGCACCTGGCCAAGCATAATCGTCAACATTTCAAAGCTGTGATTGGCGAACAAGGCATAGGCTAATGGATCTAAATCTAAGTATTCATGAAAACCCGGATTCAACAAATTATTTAAATGATGAGTGAAATTGAGCTTAAAAAAGTGATCATTGACTATTTTTCCGACATAATTTAAAGCAGAACCGATAAATTTCGAGCCAATTGACCCTGCATACAAAACACTATTTTCAAAATATGGATAGCGCGCTTCAAAACCCGCGTTGTTGGATCTAAGGGTTGCATGCTGATTTAAATTGAATGTAGGAATTGTTCTACTATCAACTTCAAATGCTGAAGATGTAAAGTCCTGTGTTAGTAGCATATTATCGCTCTGGACAGGGTTGAAGCACCAGAGGTCTGGTCCATCGATCTGAAGGTCAATATCTCGGGTAACAATCGGTGCACTATTGTGAAAGCTGAAATCCAGATAAAGCCCTCCATACTTGTAAAGTGCCAACAACCTCAAGATGTCTACTGCATGAGCAAACTCTTTTCTTTCAATGAGATGCAAACATGCGACAGAAAGTTTAAATAAATGACTTTCTTTTTTTTCAGAGAATAATAGCAATTCTTGGATATCTCTTATCTGAAAAATAGAATTTTTTAATGCACCAGAAATCATTTTTTTATTATTTGTCCAAAGATAGTGCCTGGTCGCCTTAACACCCTTCCATCGTGACATGATATTGACATTTGCTGCTGCTATCGATGTCATCATATCATCTGATACATCACCTCCTAACCATATTCGGTGAATGCACTTTTCACCTGGTTTATTTACTGGCGGAGGTTTATTAAAAAGTTTGCTGTCAATATAATAACGCTCACAAGCAAACGTCTTCCTTAATTTATTTAATTCTATTTCAGAGGGATTCGACTTTAATAATTTTTCTTTTAATTCATGAACTATATCATTCTCTGTAAATAATTTTATATTTCCAACTTGATGAAGCAATGATGCTGCGTTTGCTTGAGGGGAGAGAATCAAATCAAATAGAGCAACGTAAGTTAGGTACTCTAACCAATGAGCATCAGTGTAATCAATCGAAAAAAAAGACTGGAAAGGTTCTTGTTGACCTAATTCAGTGCTAGCAAGCGCTCTCTGAATAAAGCCAACGCGTTGCTTAACATTCAATACATGATGACTCACAACCAAAACTCCTTTTTATTTACGGTACAACATCAAACACTCACTGCCTTAGCATCCCTAATCGGTAATTTTTTTAATAAGTAATCCAACGATTCCTGTTCGCTCCATTTCCCCGTTAAAACAGCTACCTCAGGATTTTCTGGTGGCTGGTAATTACGACCATCACCCATCCAAAATTTGCCTTGCTTCGCTCGCTGTTGGCACACTTCTGCTGGCGTATCGACAAACACTTCAAAGAATTGTCCAGGAGGGTGAATTTGCCGCGCTCGGCGGCGATCTTCAGCATAGGGAGAGAAATCACTGACTAAAGTAATCATGCCCGATTGATTCATTAAGCGACTGGTTTCGGAGATTCTTCGCGTGGCTTCAGAGTATTGCTGATGGGTTAAATCGCTACTTAGACCTTGCCGTAAATTATGTTCGTCAAGCAGAAAGCAAGGTAGCCATTCAGATTTAAGATATCGCTCAACCAAATGAGCCAATCTGCTTTTACCGGCACCAGGTAAGCCGGTAAACCAGATACAGTAGGTTCTCTTAGGGTGTAAAAGTCGCATAAGCCAATCCTTTGTCTTAATTACTTCTCTTTAAATAGCAATGAATTCCAGAGCTGGAAACGATCATCGATGACACAATCACTAGCACCTTTCAGCCACAGGAATTCTGGCAGCACTGGTGATTAATTGAACAAACAATCTGATCCTTCAAACCGAAAATGTTTAAGCTGCTTGATAGTATGGACTTACCTTATTTTTTTGCTCGACACTTCAGATACTGATTAGAACCACTAAGTATTTGTAGCGTTTTATAGTGAGCACAACAAAGGCTAGCAGGTAGCTTGGAAACTGAGCCGGCAGGCTGACCATTTTTTAGCGGCAAAAATTGAGTGAATCTATTTAAAAGGCATAAAAAAACGCCCGTAGATTTTCAGCTACGGGCGCTTATAGTCATTCAAACCAGCGACCAGAATAATCTGGTCAGCTGGAAATCATTACTTGATCAAGCTAGCAGTATCGCGAGCGATCATTAATTCTTCGTTGGTGCTAACAACCATAGCAACCGGACCACTTTCAGCAGTGATCACGCCTTCAGCACCAAAACGCTGCTTCAGGTTCAAATCGTTGTCTAGTTTGAAGCCGAAGATACCCATCAGCTCAACAACCTTACGGCGAATCAGCTCAGAGTTCTCACCAATACCGCCGGTGAATACCAATGCGTCGATACGACCTAAGCCAATCGCTAAACCAGCTAATTGCTTAGCCAGAACGTAGCAATATACGTCCAGAGTCAACAGCGCTTGCTTACTACCTTCAGCAGCCGCTTCTTCAACTGCGCGGCAGTCGTTAGAAATTTGAGACAGACCTAACAAGCCAGACTTCTTATTCAGTACTGACGCAACTTCATCCAGGCTATAGCCTTTCTGGTCACGAAGGAAAGTAAAGATATTTGGATCAACAGAACCTGAACGAGTACCCATCATCAGGCCGTCCAGAGGTGTCAGACCCATAGTGGTATCAACGCCTTCGCCATTCAGTACTGCTGCTGCAGATGCACCGTTACCCAAGTGAGCAATCAGCAGTGCAGTTTCTTCAGTCTTACGACCCAGCATTTCACATGCGCTAGCAGTAATGAAACGGTAGCTAGTGCCGTGGAAGCCGTACTTACGCAGACCTAAGTCTGTGTAGTACTCATAAGGCACTGGATACAAATAAGCTTGTGCAGGCATAGTCTGGTGGAATGCAGTATCAAATACCGCTGCTTGAGGCAGACCTGGGAAATGCTTTTCTGCAGCTTCGATACCCAACAGGTTCGCAGGGTTGTGCAGTGGTGCCAAAGGAATGCAATCGCTGATGGCTTTCTTTACATCTTCAGCAACCAAAGTAGAAGCAGTAAATGCTTCACCACCGTGAACAACGCGGTGTCCAACGGCTGCGATAGTATCGAACAAACCTTTTTCTTTCAGAACATCCAAAACGCCTGCAATCGCGCCATCATGTGCTTCATCAGCAATATTAATGGTCGTTTTTTCGCCTTGGAATTTTGAAACAATCACAGCTTCTGGAGAACCCAGACGCTCTGCTAAGCCAGAAATAAATTCTTGCTCTGAGGTAGGATCAATGACAGCAAACTTTAAAGAAGAGCTGCCGCAATTTAGTATCAGAATATTCGTTTTCATAATTAAAACCCAGTAACTGTGCTGATGTTGCGCCCTAGCTTGTGTGACTCAAAAGCTAAGACACGTCCAAATTTCTTAGGTTTACACAGGGTAAGCCGTCTTATTTTGGATAAGCTGACCCCAGTCAACGACTCAAGTGACTGTAATCAATTCAGGCTTGATTTTACTAAACAAGCTCAATCAAACATTACAATTGTTAAGCTACAAAACTTCTACTTAAACTCTGAACTTGGCAATGGCAAGACCAATAAATCAAAATAACTATAAGTCTTATATAGGAATATTCTTAACCTGCGATTTATTATTCGTATTCTAACTATCAACTGATTTCAACTTACACTCGATAGTTTTCTAGCCACCTACTATCAAAACCAACAACAAACTAATACAAACAAAAGGTTGCATCAATGATAATTAAAACCATGTTTAGCTTGACTTATCTAAAATAACTTGCCGATAAACATTAAAATAATTGAACCGATCAACCTAAAAAACACACCGAATAAAATGGCTTGAGAGTGAGCCGACCAATAACAATTTTAATAAATGTTTAATTGTCAGACCAATTTAATAGCGTTATTTATTGGGAAGTAAATGCTCAAAGAGCAAAGCCATCTAACTAAAAACAACCTAGCAATCATTCACCCAATTAATACAGAATTCATTGAAACATTTCATAAAGGGACCCTGATACTTATCTCGATGAGTCACTAGGTAAAATTGTCGTTCGGTGGCACAAGTTAAGTTAATCGTCGAAATCCGACCTGCTTTCAACGCATCCTTGGCCGCTAGGTTTGAGATAAAACCAAGCCCTAACCCACTACTCACCGCATTAATAACTGCTTCATTAGTATTAATTTCTAAAGCCAAGTGCCAACAACTCAGCGCTGGCTCCAATAGGTGATAAAACTGCTGCCGAGTACCTGAATTCGCTTCCCGCATCACCCAATTTTGATCATCTAATATGTTGGCAGGTTGCGGTTGCTGATTAGCCAATGGGTGGCCTAGAGGCGCAATGACCAACATTCGATCAGTATGCCATGGCGTACTTATTAGCATCGGACTTTGAACTTGTCCTTCTATTAATGCCATATCCAATTCAAATGCCTGCAGCATTTTCTCCAGCACCGTTGTGTTGTGGATAACCAGTTCGGGTCGATCACATTGATATTGCGGCAGGAAATCACCCAAAATTGCCGGCAAAATATGATTGCCGATAGTTTTACTAGCACCAATATGCAGCACACCATTTAACTGTTTACTCTGCATCGTCGATTCTATCGTTTCTAACCGCTGCAGCAATTCATCTGCCAGTGGACGAAGTCGATCGCCATTGCTGTTCAAGACTAAACGGTTTTTCAATCGCTCGAACAGCTGTTGATCTAGCTGACGCTCGAGATCTTGCAACGCCATAGACGCCGCTGATTTCGTGATATGCAGCATCTCTGCGGCTCGGGTCAGCGAACTGTGCTTGGCAACTGCAGTAAAAACCCTTAGATGTTTCAAGGTGATATTACGACTGTTCAATTTTACTTAACCCTTGATGCAAAAGGTTTGTATATCATGCACAACCAACTATCGCTAACCTCATAACCAGAAAATATATGTTTATTGTTTTTTGGTGATAGTGGTGAGAGGGCTCGTGAAAGAAAAACTCGCAAAATACCCAACCCCTTCTGCTGGATTAGCCTTAGCTATTGGCAGCCTTGGTTGGTGTTGGGAGAACGCATTACCGCTTAATGGCATGGCGCAATTGGCTAGCGCAATCGTTGCAGCCATCATCGTAATGCTGATATTTGCTAAATTCGTAACCAACCCGAAAGTGCTGTGGAGCGAGTTAGCTCACCCGGTGATTGGCTCGGTTATTCCAACATTTGCGATGGCCAGCATGGTAATTTCTGCATCTCTGGTAAAATTTTCACCACAAGCAGGCGCTGCACTTTGGTATCTAGCGGTAACTTCACACCTAATTTTCCTTAGTATTTTCAGCTTTAACCGAATAAAAGTATTTAAATTAATCCACATGGTGCCCAGCTGGTTTGTACCGCCGGTAGGATTGGTTGTTGCAGTATTGACCCTACCTAACGCTGCGGCAGCGACCCTAGCAAATGGGTTACTGATTTTTGGTATTAGTTGTTATTTTGTCATGCTGCCAATGATGCTATACCGGTTAATTTTTGCTGAAAACATTACCGATACAGCAAAGCCAACCATTGCCATTATGGCTGCGCCACCTAGCTTATGCTTGGCAGGCTATCTAAGTTTTATTGAACAACCCCACATGTTGCTGGTACTCGCATTACTTGGCATTGCGATATTAATGACGATGGTTATTTACATGGCATTTTTGCATTTACTCCGACTGCCTTTTAGCCCCGGCTATGCTGCTTTTACTTTTCCAATGGTGATTAGTGCAACCGCATTATTTAAAGCCAGAGATTATATTGCAACCACCGCATTATCTGCTGAATTAGCGCAACAATTAAAAACCGGCGCCATGGTTGAATTATTTATTGCAACGCTGGTAGTGGGCTACGTTTCATACCGCTATTTGGCACATTTCAACATTGCCGGTATCGGCAACAAGCCAGCACCAGTCGTGGTTTAAGGGGCTCAGAAATTTAAAATTGTCCCAGACATTGTAGGTTTGATGAGCACCAAATCAGACATCTGGCGATATGTTCCAAAAGTGTCTGATTGCGCCGAAGGCTTATCAAACCTACATACAACATAAGGTTCGGTGCCTCGATAAACAGGATGTTTATTTTATTCCACGACCCTTAACCTCAATCCGTTGCGTGCTGGTATTGCGCAAACTCCGGAAGGCTCTGATTACACATCAATTCAAGCCAGAGTTGAAACTGAGTTGCCCGCCAGCAATTATCGCAGAAAAAAAATTCAAAAAAAGAACAATCAACGTCGATATGATTATAATTTCGCCCGATTAAAACCTTTTGTCGATAGTGAAACCAACTCCAGCATTAATATTAAAGATAAAGTCCATCCGTTGCCATTTAAATTAAAAGATTATCTGGAATTGGTTGATACCAGTGCTCGCATGGCGCGCACTGATAAAAAATACCACATGGATAGCAGCCTGCCACCAATATTTGAACGACTAAACATTGATACCGAAGCTCCGTGGTGGGCAAGCGCCATGAGTGGCCGCAGTCATGTGATGGCCAGTGCACGACAGTTTGCTCATGCAATGGGCAGTGCGCTGAGTCTCAAGCAGTTTAAAGAGCGGGTCAAGCAACAAACCGAAGCTTGGCGGCAGCAAACACCACCACTTGGAAAACAACCACCTTCTTGATGCTCGATTTTATTGAGTAGATTTAAGTCAGAAGATTTAAAGTCAGATGCAATTTAAATAACCAGAGTTAATCTGGTTTTCGTCGTGATATCAATTAGCACCATTGCATTCGAGGCGAAGAAAACAGTTGCTGCAAACGCATCGAACGCTAGATTTTTTTAGTTATCCCGGTTATTAAATTTTTTGATTGGAATATAATTGAGATCATGGGTGGCGTGTAATTTTGGTTTTCGTCGTGATATCAATTAGTACCATTGCATTCGAGACGAAGAAAACAGTTGCTGAAAACGCGTCGAACGCTAGGTTTTTTAGTTATCCCGGTTATTAAATTTTTTGATTGGAATATAATTAGGATCATGGGTGGCGTGTTATTTTTCAGATGCAACATACGTTTGTTATACCTCATGACACTTTCTAATATTATCGAGTGCTTTTTTGTACAAGGTTTTATGCTGTATATTCACATAATTTTCAGCTTTCTGGATAGTAGACATTGAACAAAGCATATCCAGAACTTCTTTTTTATATTCAGTCTTTTTCTTAGGGGCTGAATATAGTTTTGATTTCATTACTATGAATTTCTCAGCCTTCCCTTCAACTTCATTAAGAAATTGTCGAGTTGACGGATACTCAACCTCATCAAATATCTGTTTAAAGCAATTTCGTATTTCTTTGTAATGAACGTGGTGTTCACTTTTGCATGGGAAGCATTTTCGGTCATCAACCAAATCAGCATCAGAAACACTAATTAATGCACCTAAAGTTTTCAATAATCTATCTGTGTTGAATTCTTCCATATTCTTCACCACGTATAACGCCGTCGTCAACTGCCGGAGGCTACTGGCGCCTTTTGTGCGGTTTTTTGCACAAAAGGTGACAGTGGCCGGAGGTCAGATTGCACGATCTTGTTATATGCTTGCTCCGTTTACTTCCTGATACAAGACAGAAGGAATATCTGCCTTTTTGTATTTATACAGAGTGAGCTTATTTATATTTGGTTTAAAACTCACCGGACCACAAGCATAATCGTTATTGTTTAGTTTGCGGACAAGCAATTCACAGAAATCAGCCCACTCATTGTTGTATTCATTTCGCTCTACTTCTTTTAAGAAATAGCTCATTCCTTCAGCAAGCCAAAACAGAGAGACCGCAGTACCTAAATCACAATGCTTATTGTTTGCTATAACTGTGGGCAAAGCATAGCCATCATTCCAGTTGTAATTCATCGCATATTGCTGAAGAAAGTACGGATTATCCGATGCTTTTGCAATCTCGCAGATCTTCTCAATATCTTCTTCATATTGAATTTGATCTATGTATTTTTGCTCGATTTCTCTATTCATGACTGCATATAACGTGGTAGCAACACCGGTGAGCCAATGAGCCTGCGGCGAAATTTGCGATCCGGTGCCTGCGATTGTTAGAACTTATTCGAGTATGAATAAACCGTGCTTGTTCGCAAGCTTTTTAGAGAAAGCATGCGCCACCCAATATTTTCTTTATGACAAACAAAAAAACTTCAATTTCACAGCTACGTATCTTTGCTTTAATCTCTGACAACTGTTGAAGTTGCAGGAGCGGCGCTTGAAAAAGCAGTCCATTTAACAACATGCCAGCACCCAGAGCGATTCTCTATGATCCAAAAGCCAATCCATTTCTCCACGTAGTGAATCGATGCGTACGCCGTGGGTGGTTGTGCGGAGAAGATCCTACCCTGCTTAAAAAATTTCGCAAAAATTATGATCACCGCCGCCAATGGATTGTCGATCGAATTGACCGCCTCAACCAAGCTTTTGCAGTCGATATTGCAGCTTACGCAGTCATGTCTAACCACTATCATCTGGTATTGTATGTAGATGTTGAGCGTGCAAAAAACTGGAATATCAAGCAAGTCCTGCTGCAATACTGCAAGGTATTTGAAGCCCATCCTTGGGTGAAGGATTATTTAGATCCAAACAAATATCGTTTACTTACTCAGGCGCAGCTTCAATGGGTCGAAGAAACAGCCGATACAATTTACCGCGAGCGGCTTTATTCCATCAGCTGGTTCATGCGCTCAATTAATGAACCTTTGGCACGAATCGCTAACGCTGAAGATCAATGCAAGGGCCGCTTTTGGGAAGGTCGTTTTAAGGCGCAAGCACTGCTTGATGAGCAAGCATTACTCACCTGCATGGCTTATGTTGACCTCAATCCGTTGCGTGCTGGTATTGCGCAAACTCCGGAAGGCTCTGATTACACATCAATTCAAGCCAGAGTTGAAACTGAGTTGCCCGCCAGCAATTATCGCAGGAAAAAAATTCAAAAAAAGAACAATCAACGTCGATATGATTATAATTTCGCCCGATTAAAACCTTTTGTCGATAGTGAAACCAACTCCAGCATTAATATTAAAGATAAAGTCCATCCGTTGCCATTTA
>NZ_QDDL01000014.1 GCF_003097315.1 Pelagibaculum spongiae | reverse complement strand
AAAAAAATTCAAAAAAAGAACAATCAACGTCGATATGATTATAATTTCGCCCGATTAAAACCTTTTGTCGATAGTGAAACCAACTCCAGCATTAATATTAAAGATAAAGTCCATCCGTTGCCATTTAAATTAAAAGATTATCTGGAATTGGTTGATACCAGTGCTCGCATGGCGCGCACTGATAAAAAATACCACATGGATAGCAGCCTGCCACCAATATTTGAACGACTAAACATTGATACCGAAGCTCCGTGGTGGGCAAGCGCCATGAGCGGCCGCAGTAATGTGATGGCCAGTGCACGACAGTTTGCTCATGCAATGGGCAGTGCGCTGAGTCTCAAGCAGTTTAAAGAGCGGGTCAAGCAACAAACCGAAGCTTGGCGGCAGCAAACACCACTTGGAAAACAACCACCTTCTTGATGCTCGATTTTATTGAGTAGATTTAAGTCAGAAGATTTAAAGTCAGATGCAATTTAAATAACCAGAGTTAATCTGGTTTTCGTCGTGATATCAATTAGCACCATTGCATTCGAGGCGAAGAAAACGGTTGCCGCAATCGCGTCGAACGCTAGGTTTTTTTAGTTATCCCGGTTATTAAATTTTTTGATTGGAATATAATTGGGATCATGGGTGGCGTGTTATTTTTCTACATCATCCCCAAAAAAGCACCAGAGAAAATCAAACCCCGTCGTATCTGCCCTTGCTGTAAAGAAGAAATGCGCTGCCTGGGCGTGGTACGACCGGTCTAGCCGAAAGGCAGAAATAATAAGGATAATGGCGTAATTATTGAGCAGGAGGGCCGTTACAAAAAACCTAAAAACATGCACTATAAAAAATGCTGATTCCAGCGTTTATAGCTTTGCTCGCCCTGCATTTAGCGGCAGGGCGTGACCTACTTAGTTGAAATATCTGTAATTTACTATAGAGAGTGCCACCCGGGCTTGTTCAACACCCGGATAAGGTGTCGGCTGCGCGACACCTATCCTTATTTGTTATGTTTTTTTAGTTCTTTCAATTCTATATCTTTTGTCATACACCAATATGCTAAAGCTTGAGTAAAATTCATTAGTTCATCAACTGAAAGCTTAACCTGGAAAACATCACTTTTATTTCGAGGATTTTTATCAGTAAAAATAAAATCAATTGTTTCTGTAAATTCAATTTCGCCATGGGAGACAGCATTGCGTAAACGTCTAAGAAAGTACTTTAACTTATATGAAGGCTGTAATTTATTAATCCCCCACTGTGTTTTAAGTGAATTTGTTTCGATATCATCAGGGATGGAGTCAAAAAAACTTTCTTTTGGTAAAACTATATAAGTATACAGAGAAGATATGAATTGATACTGGTTATAAAAACTATGGTTATTTCTGTAGTCAGATTCAACTTTTTCATAAGGAGCGTACAATTGATCAAGTATTTCTCTGAGTTTGATATCATTTTTGCATTTTGCAGAATCTACAAGGCCCAATAGCTGATTGTTAATTCTTTGAAGGGCTATTATAGATTTTACATTTTCTTCGTTCATGCAAAGATTCTCCTGTGAAACATAACGCCGCAATCATTAGTGAGCGCAGCGAATCCGATGCATTGCCTTGTTATAAGCCGTAAGTTTCGGTAAATATGGATGCAATATCTTTAGCTTGATATTCCATTTCTGGAAATAATGTTGCTTCCGTTATACCCACATATTCAAGCTCTTTAAGGATCTTTTTCTTGTCTATTCCTAAAACCTTTAGTTTAATCAGCGAGCCGTCCGAATAAGTATGGTCTTCCATTTTGTCTACTTTAATAAACTCTTCGCCATCAATATACATACCTCCATGAAAGGTAAAGAATCCATGCTGTTGCCTTATTCTAGGGTTAAGATGAGGCGCTCTAAATGGCACTACATTAGAAAATGCTCTTATGATTTCTTGAGTGACATGAGGCAAAGGCTTTCCCAAATGATCATTAGTATTGAGAAGTTCTTGCTGCAAAGTTAAGCTTTCAAAACTTGCATTACTTCCCGTAGAAAGACCAAAAAACTTCATACTTAATCTAATGTCCTTTTTGAGGTCACCTAACCGAATTCCATTTAGTCTGGAATCATCGTTTAGTAAATCTGAAGTTCTATAGACGAGCCTTCTAAAAAAATTAGATCGATCTTTTTCTTCAACCTGCATTTCCATCAGCTCGTTGAAATGAAAATCTCTTTCCATATACGAAGGATCAAAAACAAATAATGAGCCATCTTTTTCCTGATCTTCAATACAACAAAAATATAGTGCAACAAGTAAATTGCTTGACCAGTCTAACAATCGTGTAGGAAGCCCATAATGTTGCATAAGCGTTAGCCATTCATAAGTCGTTTTATGTTGATTTGACTGATCAGGATAACGTCGTTTAAATTCCTCGAGCATTTTTTGCTCATTAAAGGAAACCCCGAAGGCTTTGCCTTGCCTGAAAACACTAGGTGTTAGCAAATAATCATATACGGACTGCCCTCTAAACCAAACAGACTTGAAGTTACCAGCATGCTCTTTAAGAACAGATGTTATATTACTAATACTTCCTGCTATTTCAATTTCTTTCATAGAGTGCACTTTTTACCAGAGGCTTATAACAGCAACCTATGCCGCATTTTTGCCGCATAGTCTTATATAAATGTGAAAGACAAATTCCGCTTTAGCTCGCCGCTAGGGCTTTACTCTGGTGGCTTGCTTGCCTTTTCACGTCTTGTTGGCGACGATATATTTTGATTCCGTGTATGTCAATTGATTGAACTATCGACAAAATGCCGCTGAACAGAGGGGTTTTGAAAAAGCATCTCAACCAATTGAAATGAAATGGTTATTTTACAGTTTACTCAATCGACATATACGGTTAACTTTTGTTGAGTTTGACATAATTGGACACTGTATCTATATACAGCTATCTTGTTTTCGTTTTGTCAGGTGCAGTATGCGATTACAGCAGCGTTATTGCGAAGCCGTTCGCCAAATGAACTATTCCTATGCGACTGAGAAAACCTACTGGCAGTGGATTCGCCAATTCCTTCTGTTTCATAAAATGCGTCACCCTGAGCAAATGGCTGAAGCTGAAATCACCCCGTTTCTTAGTCATCTTGCGGTAAAAAAGAACGTATCTGTGGCAACGCAACGGATTGCTTTAAATTCCATTATTTTCTTATACCGGAAAATCCTACCACCCGCAGTTTTTTAATATTTCACTAGAGATGAATCAATTTCATTAATATAAAATAAACTCGTTAATTTTATTACTTGGTTGTTTAGTTAATCGACAGATCCTGCAGGTGACAGTTGAAATAGAGCATTTCTGAAACTTTGACTCTGCTCTCGAATGACGCTAGCGCTTATCTAGGCTATTCGTGGAAAAATAAATCATAAGTAAACCAACTAAGCGCTTAATTGGCTTGCTCATTATAAAAACACCTTACTACTGAATGATTGATTTCTTAACTAGAAAAAGATCCAAAAATCAAAAAACCATCCACTATTTAATCTACAAAATTTCTCTAATAATTCCAACGGATGCAATAGCCGCCATAAAACACAAAGTAATTTTTCTAAAAAATTCAGGCGGGCTTTTTAGGAATTTTTTATTCCCAAGAATCGTGCCGATCATTGCAGGAATAAACGCAGCAGCTGCCAATGCCAGAACATCATAAGTGATCACACCCGCTGCTGTTGCAAACAAACAGGTATAAATATCTAACAGGATCAGATAACTGAGTAAAGTCGCTCTAATTTGATAGATATCTTGCTGGCCCGATAGAAAAAACACCACCATCGGCAATCCACCAACACCCGCTACACCGTTAACAAGCCCTGAAGTAGCGCCTGAAAAAAGTAACCGCCCTGTTTTGCTCGTATCGTTTATTCGAAAACCTCGCCAAAGCAATAATGTAAAAATTAATACCAGCACAGAAATAACCAAACTAATGGTATCTGAATGGGTATTTTTCAAAAAAAACACCCCTAAAGGTGTGCTAACAAGCGCTGCAAAGAAAGTAAAACCAAGCTGCCGGTAGTTGATATATTTAAATACTGAAGGAAGTAAACTGACACCAGCAATGATCTCAATTAGAAGAATGGCCGGTATCACCTGTGCCGGTGGCAAGAAAATCGTTAGTCCTGCAATGGCTATTGCGGTGAATCCGAAACCTGAATATCCGCGAACGAGTGAAGCAATTAGCACGATTACGCCTGAGAAAAGTAAATACGTTGTACTCAATTGATCAAATACGCTCATTCAGATTTCCTTCGCCTATGATTTGTAGGACCTTTGGTTGATTCATATCCCAGCCACTCCAGCTTAGCTTGTTCTTTATTAACATAATATTTCGCTATCTCTGCTGATCAGGTAATTTCATAAAAATACTTTGTTCTTGAATAATTAATTCTGTGGCTGACGTAATAATTTCTTTGCGGTCTTGCTCGTTTTGCTAGAAAACCCGCTATCGCAATAAACTCATTACTTTTAGATCTAAACCATTTTAAGATTTTTACCGCCTAGCTCTAGCCTGATCAACTGTCTCTGCTTAACATAGGCTACCTGAGTTTATTTTTGCTTCACAGCCATCTCCCGGAAAAATTCTTGTCAAACAGCGGCGCCAAAACCTTGCAGGGCCGAACCACGCCCAACCAAAGCAGCCAAACTCCATTTCTAGAGGTTGAACAACTCAGCTGGTCGGTTGGTCAACTTCAGCTACTTCGTGAGATTAGCTTTTCAGTCAATGCGGGTGAATTTGTCGGTTTGATTGGCCCTAACGGTGCCGGTAAGTCTTCTCTGTTACGTTGCATCTATGGTTTTAATCAGCCAGATGTCAGTAAATTGTTGCTCGACGGGCAAAACCTGCAAAAGATAAACAGCGAACACCGCGCTAGAAAAATCGCCGTGGTATTACAAGAAAACCCTTCTGAGTTTGGCCTGACATTGGGCGAGGTCGTCTCTCTTGGTGCGTTACCTTCCAGCTCTTGGCTCAATCCATTTCAAAAACCATCGACGCAACATATCGAACAAGTGCTAGAAAAAGTTGCGCTTTCGGGTCGTTCAGATCAACCAATTCATGAACTTTCTGGCGGTGAACGCCAAAGGGCGATGATTGCTCGCGCCATGCTGCAAAAACCAAAACTGCTCATCATGGACGAGCCAACCAATCATTTGGATGTCCGCTACCAGCCACAGGTTTTAAGACTGGCCCAACAAATGAAAATTTCGGTGTTGGCCAGCATCCATGATTTAAATCTGGCAGCGGCTTTTTGTGACCGGTTGATATTGCTTGATCAGGGAAAGCTGGTCGCCAACGGCACACCAAAACAAGTTCTGACGGAAAAGAACCTGTCTGAAGTTTTTCAAATAGAAGCCAAGGTCGACAATCATCCGTTGCATGGTTGCCCAAGAATTACCTTCCGCTATCACCAGCAATCAGACATTGGCTCCAAATCGGCAGGAGATTGGTCATGCTAAAACAATTACCACTGCCGATTTTATTGCCACTATTAATACTGGGTTTATTGGTCAGCATGGTCTGGAGCTTAAGCTTTGGTATTGCAGAGATCGACTTCACCCGTATGCTGGAAATATTGCTTCATCCATTTACTAACAACCCAACTGATCCCCAATCAGTAATCGTCTGGCAGTTACGGGTTCCGCGAATGCTACTGGGCGTCTTGGCAGGATTTTCACTGGCGGTAATCGGTGCAGCACTGCAAGCATTAACTCGCAATCCTTTGGCCGATCCTTATTTGTTCGGCATCGCATCTGGCGCTAGCCTCGGCGCCGTCACTGCTTTCTTGTGGCTACCCGGTTTGATCGGTATTTTCACGCTGCCGTTATTCGCCTTTTTTGGTGCGATGTTTGCACTGGTACTAGTGCTTTCATTAGCAGGCAGGCAAGCCACCACCGAGCGATTAATTCTTTCCGGTGTTGCCGGGTCATTTCTTTTAATGGCTGGCGCAAATTTATTGCTTTATTTAGGTGATCCTAAAGCGACCACTTCGGTTATTTTCTGGATGATGGGCGGGCTGGAACGCGCCCGATGGATTGAATTATGGCCGCCATTAATTACCACTGTTGGCGGTTTATTTATTTTGCTGTGGCATGCGCCCCAGCTCAATGCATTATTGCTCGGAGAAGAATCAGCCCACACGCTGGGCGTTAAGGTTAAACAACTGCGCTGGAAGCTGTTTACGGTGACTGCATTAATGACGGCAACGATTGTCAGCTTATGCGGTGCAATCGGCTTTGTAGGCTTGATGATTCCACATATCACTCGGGTATTATGCGGCAGTGATAATCGGCGGTTATTGGTTTGCGGCGGTTTTATCGGCGGTATTTTTCTTTTATGGGTCGATGTTTTGGCCAGAAAGATATTGGCACCACAGGAGCTTCCGCTAGGAATTATCACTGCAGTTATCGGTAGTTTGTTCTTTATTATTTTAATGCGCCGGCGTAGCTAGTCATCTCAAACTATAAATATAAAAAAACCTGCCACAGTCCGTAGCAGGTTTTTTTTATACGTTTTAGATTAGTTAAAGGTAATCGACCAGCTATCAATATAACCCGCATCCTGATTATATTTATCTTCTACTTTCAAGCGCCACTCACCCGCAGCAACAATACTTCCCGCACTAATATTCACTTCACCACTCAAATTATCGGCACTGTCATTTGATGTGTCGTGCAAGATTTGAGATTGACCGCTTGGTGCAAACAGTGTCACTTTCAGATCGCCCCGATAGGTATGTTTAATGCTATAGCGCACCGTTATATTGCTGCTAATTCCATTACGATCAATATTTAACGGGCTGGTTATACTACCTTGTCCGTCTGGAATGGAATAATTATCATTATTTTCAAAAAATACTATTTCATTTCCATCATCAACATCCCAACTCGCTAATACAGTGACATTATTAAAGCCACTCCAAGCATGCACAGTAATGAAATACTCGCCCGAGATCGGTGCATCTATCGTGATCGATTCATTCGAGTTGCCGCTTTCTGATTTCTGATCCGCTTGATTGGCAGTATCTGCCGCACTCTCTTTTTTCAACCATAAATCTGCATCACCATTATTACCTGTAATGGTCACTTGTAGGTTTTGTGCATTTTCAGGTATATCGATGCGGAATTTTTTATTGGCCTTGTCAGCTAAATCAAACGCTGCCGATACTTGGCCATTGGCTAAAACAGCATCTGTATCTACTGGTGGTTCTGGGTCGGGATCTGTTCCACCTGAAACTGCAGCAACTGCTGCTGAAGCATCAACCAGTCCATCACCACAATTACTGGTCGTACACTGGCGAGTGCTAACAGAAGGGAAGCTTCGCGAAGTTTGCTTGAGGGTTTGTTCAATTTGCGCCGGTGTCAGGCTATTGTCAGCAGACTTCATTAATGCAGCAACACCAGCAACATGTGGCGTTGCCATAGAAGTACCTTGTAAATAACCATAACTCATCGAGCGCTGGCTATAGCTGCCAGTGTTCACTGTGGATAAAATAGCACCATCACGGTCACCACCTGGCGCTGCAACATCGATTTTATTTCCGTAATTCGAGTAGCGTGCTCTAGAACCTGTTTTACCCACGGCAGCCACCGAAATAATGTCATCACAATTTGCTGGGCTGGCGTTATTTACGCTTTGGTTTTCATTACCCGCAGCGATAACTAAAGTAACGTCTTGTGCAACTAAGTCATCAATCGCGTTTTGGTAAGCACTGCCACAAGCACCGCCGCCCCCCAGACTCATATTAATAATCTGTGCCGGGTTCTGGTTAATCGGTACACCAGGAACCGATAAACCGGCAGACCAGCGCATGGCATCGACAATATCTGCAGTCGTGCCGCCACATTTACCTAATGCTCTAACTGGAAGAATTTTTGCGTCGGGTGCAACACCTGATACACCGATGCCATTATCAGATTCGGCAGCAATGGTGCCTGCGACATGGGAGCCATGCCAAGAAGAAGTCGAATCACTCGGCGGATAATATCGCCCGTAAAGATCGCTACATTCACCGGCACGAATACCATCACCCGGGTCATCTGGATTATTGTCTCGACCGTTACCATCATTGGCAATAAAGTCATTGCTAATCATGTCATAACCGGGCAATAACTGGTTATTTAAATCGGGATGATTCACTAAAACACCCGAATCAATCACCGCCACAACGACATTTTCACCGCTAGCCTGATCAAGTGCTTGTGGCAGGTTTAATGCACCAGGATAACTCGCAGCTGATTGATAATGCCACTGATCAGACCAGCGCGGGTCATTGGGAATATAAGCCGAGCGCATAATTCGGTTAGCTTCCGCGTACTCAACTTCAGGTAATGCTGACAATTGCTTAGCCAGTGCAACAGGGTCGATCGGTGATTGTCCTGATACAGACCTAGCTTGTACTCCCGGGTAGCCTGTAGTTTTCAAACTAATTAGTTGGCTATTTCCAGATAAAGCGCGAAGCACTTCAAAATCTACTGGTAATTGATTCTTAGTGTAAAAAGCACCCGAGAGACTTCTGGCCTGAAAGCCAGCATTTTTAAATTTTACAATAATCTCGCCCGTGGTAATTGGCTTAGATGCTATGCCAGAAATAACCGTGAAAGTAGCAGGTTGCTGAGATTCAACAGAGGTTGGTGATACTTGTTGTTCATTATTACAACCAAGTAGCGCCATTGCGGTCAAGCCTGGTAGGCCAAACTTTAGGTAGGATTTCATTATATTCCCTTATTTTTTTTGTTACACCCAAGCCCTTCAATATGTAGGGTTTGACAAGAATTGGCTTAGGTATATTCCTTATTGGTGAAAAGTCTCGACTGCCAAGCTGCTGAAAATTGAAGCCGAAACACAACACTGCTACGAACCTTGATGATTTTCAACAGCTTTACATAAAAAATAATTACACTACAAAAAAAACAACAACATATCTCATTTGGCATAAAAGTAACCAATTGAACGTTTCGTTCTCAAGGATTTATCATTTTATCTAATCATTAGCCTAAATAGCCTCTGCTTAAATGAGCAAGTAAAAAACAAGCATACACAAAAATTTATGACCGGTTCGATCGTCATTTAGCTAACAAGGAAACTAGCGATGGCCATCATCAAATAGTTGATGTTTTAATGACAAAAAAACCAAACAGACAAACATCACAGCCGAATAGACTGATTCATATCATGCAATTAGCGCTTAATTTTACCAGTGGCTTGGTTATTAGCATAAAACTACAAAATATAGTGAATTAGCGCGCAATTTGAGATTTTTACTGATAAGCCTTGATCTGAATTGATTAAAAACAGGTTTTACCACAACCATTCGTTGATCATTGTTCAAATATTGATCGAGGTAATGGTTATCTGATACAAATTAGCTCATTTTGCAGTAGTAGTTCAGACCCATGTTACTAGAGATGCCTGCCCGAGTTGGCATATCCAGCATGTAAGCATTGCTCTTATTGTCATTCAACGTCTTTACGATGCGAATAGAGACGTTCTTATTCTTGCTGGTGATTTGCCAAATATCTAAATACATCGTTCCATACTGAATATACGACATTATACCTAAGCCACTTTAAAACATAGTCCTCATACTATTTTGAGCCCTGAATATTGAGGTAGCTTAAGCATATAATTTGTAGCGTTACTTTTTTTAATTTCGATAAATAAAACAAGAATAAAAAGGTAATTCAAGTTGCCTGAAAACCTGAAATTGAACATGGATTTCTATCATTGAATAAGTGATTAACGTCGATTGGTGGCGAGCCGATCTAGTTTTTTACTAAGCCTTTTTATGAATTTTTCGGCATAAGCATGCCGATCGCATGAGTGTTTGAGCAAATGAAAAAAATAAAGGGTAAATTATCGGTTGTTGGTTTAGGCCCTGGTTGTGCAGACCTAATAACACCTCGAGCGATTAGCGCAATCGAATCTGCCGATTTAGTGGTAGGGCTAGATGAATTATTAGCGCAAGTCGAGCACCTGCTACCTGGTAAAGAAGTAGTCACTAGCTCACGATCTGAAGAAGTACCTCGCGCATTAGCTGCAGTATCTGCCGCATTAAAAGGACGCCGTGTTGCACTACTGGCATCTGGAGATCCAGGCGTATATTCGATTGGCTCACTAGCTCAGGCAGCTCTACGCGATCAAAGCTGGCATAGGGGCAGTTCTAGCCAGTTTGAAATCATACCTGGCATACCTTCAGCACAATCGTGTGCATCGTTAATTGGCGTTCCACTAGGCCATGATAACTGCACGATTTCTCTATCCGATTTATTATCCAGCTGGGATGATATTAAGTCCAAAATAGCATTTGCCGCTAGAGCCGACTTTGCAATTACCTTATATAATCCTTCTGGCAAAAACTCACAAAACCAGATGGTTGAAGTCCGAGAAATTCTACTGCAACATTTATCCGCTTGCGTACCTGTAGCAATTATTAAATCTGCCTACCAACCTGATCAAAGCATTGTACTGTCAGATTTAATGCATTTTCTAGCGCATAATATTGATGGCGATTCAACGGTTATTATCGGCAATACCCGTAGCTATATTTATGAAGGTTTAATGGGAACACACCGCGGATACGGTGAAACCTATGATTTGGTTACCGGCGAACTACGTAAGGCTGATTGAGATTCGGATCAACTCATAATATTCGAAAATACTGCTACGGCTGGCACCTTGTCAGCCGTTTTTGTTTGTTAGTCGTCAAATTTTACATAGTGTGATTTGAGTTTTGTCCGTTCGGCCTAAGTTTTGCCTTGTATCAGGTATCCGCTACAGTTTTCAGCTTTTATGCCCCAATTTGGCTTGATCTCGGCAATAATGATGCAATCACGGCCGGTCTTATTCAACAGGTGCACAGCATTGGTGCATCTGTCACACTTTAAGCAACAGGCTATAGCTGGAAACAACGGCAATATTCAGTAAAAGCAGCATATATTTCGGTGGAATCAGTATGAGCAAGGCGCAAATCAACAAAGGAAAGGTCTATTTAGCAGGCGGAGGTCCGGGTGACCCTGGCTTATTGCCAAGAAGAACGCTAGACCTGATGTCGCGAGTCGATGTGATTTGCTACGACGCCCTCATTAACCCGGCACTTTTGGCTCTGGCACCAGAAGATGCTGATATGGAAGCCGTTGGCTATCGCGGTTATAACGGCGGCATCGTTTATGGCATGCATCCTCGAGTCATTGAACTAGCCAACCAAGGAAAGTCGGTACTGCGATTAAAAGCAGGCGATCCCTTTATCTTTGGCCGCGGCACAGAAGAGTGTCGAGATCTGAACGACCATCAAATCCCTTTTGAAATTATTCCAGGAATCACTGCCGGTTTGGGCGCATCGGTTTACGCAGGTTTTCCTTTAACCAGCGGCGGAATGGCATCAGACGTTACGCTGGCCAGTGGCCATATGAGCTCAACCGCGCTGACTTCCTGGGAGTCAATGGGTAAAGGTTCTGGCACGTTGGTGCTTTATATGGCCTCTAAAAAAATCGACAAATGTGTTGATCGGTTAGTAAAAAACGGTCGAAACCCGCAAACACCGGTTATCCACATCTCAGCAGCCACCAGTGCGGAACAAGTGGAAACTGAAGGCACGCTGGAAACCATCGCAGAAAAAATTGCCGCACTCAATAATGAAAACCCAGCGATTATTATTGTTGGCGAAGTAGTTGGTTTACGCAGTGAAATGAATTGGCGCGCCAAGCTGCCAATGAATCAGCAAAGAGTCTTAATTGCCGGTCGTAATTTACACACTATGCAAGCCGCATTAGAAGACATGGGCGCAATCTCTATGTCACTTCCATTGTGGACACCGGAATATTTAATTGACTCAATCCGCTGGAAAAATATTTGCAGTGAAAAGGTCATTGCTTTTGCTGATCGGCAAAGTGCCTGCGCTTTTAAACGCGCACTGCCGGAATTTGGGTTGGATATTCGAAAGCTGGCTGGCATTCGACTAATTGCCTGTGGCGAACATAGCTACAACGTATTAAAAGAAATTGGCTTAACTGATACTGAACAAATGTCGAAGTCTGAATTACCAAAGGATGCTTTATTACTTCACGGCCCTCGCTCAGTAGGCAATCATTCAAAATGTTTGCAGGTTTGGCAGCGCAAAGCACTAAAGCAGCGCTTTAGATTAGAGCGAGCGGATAAAGTTTATGTCGATGACCGCTTCTCATTGGAAGCTTTGTGCCAGCTTCAAGAGTTCGACAAAATCAAAGGTGCCACTTGGTACACCCGACATAAAACGCTAATTCCACTAGGTGAAAAATACGGGCTGGATTTCCGATATATAAAAAATGCACCACAGAAAGAAATGGCTGTAGAGATGTCAGAAAATTAACTGAAATTTACTCATAAAAAAAGGCTGACTTATAAAGTCAGCCTTTTTTATTTATTAATCGATTAGCCTTTAACCAAATCCATAATCTTGGTTTTAATCAGATCAATTGCAATTTTGTTTTTACCGCCACGAGGGATAATTAAATCCGCATGCTGGCGTGATGGCTCAATAAACTGCATGTACATAGGACGCACTGTTTCCATGTACTGATTAATAACCGACTCCACGCTACGGCCACGAGATTCGATATCTCGCTGCATACGGCGAATCAGGCAGATATCCAGCGGCGTATCCATAAAGAAACGTAAATCAAACTGCTGACGAATCCGCGGGTCAACAAATAGCAAAATACCTTCATAGATTACTACTCGTGAAGGCGAAACTTTTCGCACTTCTTTAGACCGGTTGTGCTCGGCATAATCATATACAGGCACATCGATAGTTTCACCGCGTTTTAATGCCTGCAAATGCTGCAACATTAAATCGTGGTCCATGGATTCCGGGTGGTCATAGTTGGTCTGTACCCGTTGATCCATACTCATGTGAGTCTGATCCTTGTAATAAGAATCCTCAGAGATCATGCATAGCTGATCAGTTTCAAAAGCGGAGCTGAGGGTTTCTGCTAACAGGCTTTTACCAGATGCTGAAGCACCGGCAATTCCCACAAGGATAGTGTTCTGGCTCATATGAGTCTCAAATTAATATTTAGGTTTATTAGAGAGGTGATTTGATGAGTTTTTCTCATCATCTCTCAGGTCCAGGCGTTGCTGATGGCTGATCTTGCGACTCGGCAAGTATCACTCCAACAGTTTGATCAGCAGACATCTAATCAAGGGTTCCTGTTGGGCGGTTATTGTACCTGAAATCGGTCAGTTATACCTGATCTGGCTCGGGTCAACTTCCCAGCGGAGTGTTTTTGTTAGCCGAAATGCTTTGGTTTAACTAATCACAAACCATTACCCGAAATGTTGTCCGTTTCGATAGTAAGCTGATTTATCCATTACATAGAAGACAACAGAATAATCCATTTTACTGCCCAAAACACGATTCAGTTCATGGGTTAATACTTGAGCAATTTGATCTTGCTGCGCTTGCGGCCGAGCAAACCAATGCACTTCGAGCAATGGTTTGAGTTGGGTTTGACCATTAATCAGCAGTTGACTGCTGATCCATTCTAATGGCACAGCCGATGGTTTGATCGACAATGGCTCAGCTAGAATTTGCGGCAAGCTAAAACTGAGTGATTCTGCTTGTTGCTGATCAACACCGCGAATTCTTAAATGGGGCATCGGGATAATCCTTTAATTAAACCTAGAGTTACTCACCATTCCAGATAATCGCCTGAGGTACACTGGGATCTTTTGGCGGCTTGGTCAGATCTTTTAATACCGTGCGAGTCGACTTGTTGGTATCGAGGGTTTGCAAATCTTCACAAGCCACACAATGGGCATAATGAAGGCCTTCGTCTTCCCAGGACTTAATCGTGTCCATTTTTCCGCAGCTTTTACAAATAGCCCCGGCAATAAAGCGTTTTTTAATCATTTAGTAAACCTGATTTAACCATTCAGCAAAAAATGCTGATGATTAGTTGTTAGCCCCGCGTCATTCTCGTCATTCTCGTCAGGGATTGGCGGGGAGCCAGTGGCAGGGAAGTTAAACCGCTTCTCAATTAACAGGTCGCAGATGAATATACGAAACTGAAAACTGGAATTTTTATCTCAAAATTTGCTCCAAATTTAAACATTGCCTTCCTTGGCAACTGGGTTCCACCATCTCTATACGGAATGACGGAACTTAACCATTTCCTTCTTAATTATTGCATCAAACAATCACACCATCTCTTCCAGCTGATCGGTTAATTCCATCCAGCTTTCTTCTAACTGTTCTTGCTCTGATTTAAGACTGCCCTGCTGCTGTAGCAGTTCCGCCAATTTGGCTTTATTGGTTTGATCATAAATTTCTGGCTTGGCTAATTCTGCTTCAGCTTGGTCCAGTAATTCATTCACTTGATCTAACCGTTTTTCAGCTTTCTTGAGCTTATCTTGTAACGGTTTAAGCGATTTACGCTTTTCAGCATCCAGTTTACGCTGCTCTTTACGATTAGCCGCACTACTGGCTGACTTTTCCAAACCATCCGATTCAGCAGCTTTTTCTGCCGCAGCCTGCTCACGGTTTCGTTCGGTTAACCAGCGCTGATAGTCTTCCAAATCACCGGTAAATGGCTGCAATGCTTGACTGTCAACTAAATAAAGTTCATCGGCCACGGTACGCAATAAATGTCGATCGTGACTGACCAGAACCAATGCACCAGGATAATCTTGCAGAGCCATGGTCAATGCATGACGCATCTCTAAATCTAGATGGTTGGTCGGTTCGTCCAGCAATAATAAATTGGGCTTTTGATACACCAACATCGCCAGAACCAAGCGGGCTTTTTCACCGCCGGAAAAAGGTGCTACTGGCGAATCTGCCTGTTCACCACGGAAGTTAAAGCCGCCCAAAAAATCACGTATATCTTGTTCGCGCGCTTTAGGGTCTAACCGCTGCACATGCAGCAAAGCACTTGCTTGTGGGTCGAGTAGTTCTAACTGGTGCTGAGCAAAATAGCCCAGTTTTAAATCATCATGTGCTTTACGCTCACCGATAGTGGCCGCTAACTCACCACATAACAATTTAATTAAGGTCGATTTACCGGCACCGTTAGGGCCAAGTAATGCCAAACGGCTACCGGGTGCCAAGTTTATATTCAGCTGTTTAAATATCGGTGGTTGTTCGGCATAGCCGAAATCTACTTTGTTCAATTGCAACAGTGGGTTTGGCTGTTTTTCTGGCTCACGAAAAACGAAATGGAATGGCGAGTCGATATGCGCCGCCGTGATCACTTCCATTCGCTCCAAAGCTTTTATACGGCTTTGTGCCTGCTTGGCTTTGGTTGCCTTAGCTTTAAAGCGGCGAATGAAAGATTCCATATGGGCTCTTTCTCGCTGCTGCTTTTCAAAGGCTGATTGTTGCTGGATTAATCGCGCCGCTCGCTGGCGCTCAAAATCACTGTAGTTACCGGTATAACTGTTGGCGCGCTGGTGTTCAATATGAGTGATATGCGAGCAAACACTGTCTAGGAAATCCCTATCGTGGGAGATCAGTAATAAGGTACCTGAATAAACCTTCAGCCACTGCTCTAGCCACAATACCGCTTCTAGATCCAAGTGGTTGGTTGGCTCATCGAGTAATAATAAATCAGAACGGCATAACAAGGCTTGCGCCAAGTTTAAGCGCATTCGCCATCCACCGGAAAAACTACTGACCGGATGTAACTGTTGCTTGGCAGTAAAGCCCAAACCATGCAGTAATTGACCGGCACGAGACTGAATCGCATAGCCGCCAATTGCATCAATTTTTCCATGCAACAGGCCTAGCTGCTCACCATTATTGGCTTGCTCTGCTTCAGCTAGTTGAGATTCCAACAGTCGAAATTCATGGTCGCCATCGATCACGTGATCAATTGCTGACTTTTCCAATGCAGGAGTTTCTTGGGCAACATGGGCAATTGCTAAGTGGCTTGGAAGCTCCAAATCACCCGCATCTACCGTTAATTCACCACGTAATAAGGCCAATAGCGAAGATTTGCCACAGCCATTTGCGCCGGTAAGACCTACACGGTTTCCGGCATGAAGAGTAAGGTTCACATCCTCAAGCAGTAGCTTGGTGCCACGGCGGAGGGAAAGATTTTGCAGTCGAATCATGGCGCGGGAGTTTATCACTTCGCCATAGGGAAGTATCCTTTAAGCAAAATCTGGAGCAGCTAGTATGCTGTAAGCCAATCAGATGGATCATTCAGTTCATTGGCATACTGGGTGCAAGCGATTATTCAGTGTTCGTGCGGCGTATTTTCAGGTAAAAGGAGCGTTCATATGGGTCAAGAAAGTCAGCTTTGGGATTACGGTTGCTCGTTATGGGAAAACACCCATATTCGGGACAGTTTTTTAAAACTGCAGGATGAAGATGGCATCAATCCATTGTTAGTAATGGCTGCCAGCTGGCTAGCTAGCCGCCAGATCAAACTTAATAGTGTACGGATTGCTGAGCTGAGCAACCGAATTAGCCCATGGAATGACCAGGTAGTGAAACCGCTACGCAATGCCCGTCGTTTTGCTCGGGTTCAGGGGCAACACAAGTTGGCTGACGATATTGCACAAGCTGAATTGGATGCAGAGAAAAAAGTACTGCAATGGCTACAAGATGCCACTTCGAGCTGGAAGAAGACGGAAGCCGGTGCCTTGTTGGAAAAAAACCTGGCGATTACTGCCGAATTTTACGATTTACCGCACCACCCGACCTGGTCTGAACTAGAGCAATGGATCAGCCAATGTTAATGCGTTTTTTCTTTAAATTGATGTTATTTGTTGCCGTTGCATTTGGTGCTTTATTTGTAATAAAAGGCCCTGGCGGCGTACCTTTTCTAAAGCTGGATCAGCTTAAAGCACCAGAGCTATCCAACCCGCTAACTCAGGTATCAGATCAGATTTCAGCTCAGTTGTCCCAGCTGATTGAATCAGACCAGAATGACCCGGATGCCACATCTACCGTATGGCGCTGGCAGGATGAAAATGGTCAATGGCATTTTTCAGACAGCCAAGTTAATGGTGCCGAAGAAAAGCAGGTGACCTACAACACCAGTATTAAAATCAGTCAGCTGGTGCAGAAGTCCGCTGAAGAACAGCAAGAAACCGGCAATAAAGCACTGCCCAAAAAGCCGACGGAAATAGATTCAGTATTTTTGCCAGATAACGCAGCAAAAGCATTAGAACAAGCGCAGCAAGTCGAAGCGATGTTAAAGCAAGCCAATGAAAATCGCCTCAAGCAGCTTGATAATTTATAATTTATTTGGCTGTTTAATTATAAAAAGCCAGATCTATTTAAGATCTGGCTTTTTTAATTAATAATTAATCACCGTCCAAGCATGGAATTTCTGGAGATTTTTTTTGAGGATGCTGCTGATGACAGGCTTTACAATGCTGCCAGCTAGAACGCTTACGCTGTTGTTGAATTTTTTTATGCAACCGAGTGACCGAACATCTAAGGCGAGACTTCATGGCTTGCACCTTTTGTTACTGCAATACTGCTACTGCCGATTACTACCTGATGACCTGCTTTGAGATTTCAAAGCAATCCACCACAAAACGAACCCTTCATAGAACTCATCACAAAAGCATGAGAAGCTATTAAATCTGTCATTAGCTGATGCATTAAAACAAACTAAAAAAGCGATACTTTGACAGTTGTCGAGAAGTAACAAACTGTCAAACTCAAGCGCTGCTTTTATCGTCACTATGACAACCGATGATAGATCGCTCACATTTAACCGTTTTTTTATTCTCTCTTTTACGTTTTGAATTTTTTCTATGGCTTCTCGCTTGGGCATTTACCCGATTAAATTAATCAATTACTTCTCTCAACAAACTCAACAACTTCTGCAACCAATTGAAAAGCCAACCCAACAAATGTTGGGGTCAATGTTTTTGTGATCCAAGTTGTGGTAGATTGCGCCGCGAATCTTTCCCTCATATGAACAGGCAGTTATGAAACGCGAACTGGCAATTGAGTTTTCACGAGTAACAGAAGCCGCCGCTTTGGCAGGTTACAAATGGTTGGGCCGTGGTGATAAGAACGCTGCAGATGGCGCAGCCGTTGAAGCCATGCGAACTATGCTGAACCATGTCGATATCGATGGTGAAATCGTGATCGGCGAAGGTGAGATCGACGAAGCACCAATGCTCTTTATCGGAGAAAAAGTCGGTACTGGCAATGGCATCAAAATTGACATCGCAGTTGACCCGATTGAAGGCACACGAATGACCGCAATGGGTCAATCCAACGCCTTGGCTGTATTGGCCGCCACCACCAAAGATGGCTTTTTAAAAGCGCCTGACATGTATATGGAAAAAATCGTGGTTGGCCCTGGCCTGAAAGACACAATCGATCTTTCCCGCCCTTTATTAGATAACTTGAAGGCCGTTGCCGCCAAGTTAAACAAGCCCCTTTCTGACCTGACCGTCACAGTTCTAGCCAAACCTCGCCACGAACCAATGATTGCCGAAATGCACACTGCCGGCGTGAAGGTTTTTGCGATTCCTGATGGTGACGTTGCGCTGTCAATTCTTGCTTGCATGCCAGAATCAGAAGTCGATGTAATGTACGGCATTGGCGGAGCACCTGAAGGGGTGGTGTCTGCTGCAGTGGTTCGCGCCTTAGGCGGCGATATGCAAGCTCGCTTGTTACCTCGCCATCTAGCTAAAGGCGATACTCCGGAAAACCGTGAAGTCGGCGAACAGGAAATTACTCGCTGTAAAGAAATGGGACTGGATGTTGGCCAGCTGCTTAAGTTGGAAGACATGGCTAAATCAGATGATTTGGTATTTTCCGGTACCGGCATTACCAAAGGTGATTTACTGGACGGTATTACTCGAAAAGGTAATCTAGCCACTACCGAAACGCTGATGATTCGTGGTAAATCCCGCACCATCCGCCGTATTAAATCAACCCATTACCTAGATCGTAAAGACGAATTTTTATTGAAATTGGTAATGTAATTTTTGATAAAGCCAGCGATTACATTCGCTGGCTTTATTTTAGAAATAATTGCCGAACATAAACCATGAAAAAAAATTAATAAAAAAGCAATCAATTACTACGAATCTTTTTAATCAATGCATAAGCTTGCTGAATTTGTTGGGTACGCTCAGTAGCTAATTTAATTGCTTCTTTTGCGACACCTTGAGACGCTAACTTGTCAGGGTGATGCTCACTCATCTGTTTTCGATAAGCCATTTTCAGATCACGATCGTTAATTGAAGGCTCTACGCCTAACAGCGCATAGGCATCTTCAATGGTCGGTTCATTACTTCCTGGTGCCACACCACCTGCCTGCTGCTGTTGAAAATGCATACTGGCTTCAACCATTTTTAACAGTTGATCAACAATCAACTGCGGAATATGCAGGCTCTTGGCGACTCGATATAATACCTGACGCTCAGCATCATGCACTGCACCATCGGCAAAAGCAGATTGCAGTTGAATTTCTAAGAAGAGTTTTCTTGACTGGCCGTGCGAGCTGCGTCGAAACTCAATCACTCGCTGCTCTAATGGGTAATCTGCGACTTTACCTTTAGAAAATGCCTGCTGTGCTCGCTGACGCTTTTCGCCATGCAGCTGCATTCGATCCATTAGTAAGTTGGCTATATGAATCTCTGCCTGACTGACTTGACCATCTGCCTTAGCAATATGTCCCATCACCTCAAAAGTCACATCAAAAAACAACTGTTGTGCTTCTGCTTGTGCTTGTGGATTCAAACGCGCTCTAAGGTTTAACGGGCCTTTACCTGCCGCTCTGCGGTCAAAGAGGAAACCAAAATACACGCCGATCAGAGCGCCAACCCATCCCCACAGCCAATAGCCAATAGCCAATCAAACTGCCAAGCAGCTTACCCATCATTCACCAAGATCCTGAAAATTGATTCATTAAAAACCGTTCAAGTCTGCCAGAATTCAGGCAGCAGCAGAAGACTAGTCCATTCAAACGCCATCCATAACAAGCATCAGCACGTACAAAAATTTTCGGCTGACCACTTTGCGCTTGATGCAACTCAACAATCAACACCGTTATTACAGGCTCAACAATGCTGTTGTTGCAACGTAATTTTATGAAATCAACATAAAAGACAACAAACCTTCGGATTTTTTGCTATTCCATCCACACTAAAGGCGCTTGCTCAAAAAGGTCTGTAATCGGACGATAAACACTCTGAATGACTTACGTATATCGACCAGCTCGGCATACAACCAGTTATTTTTCTGGGCAGGTAGTGCCAGCATTACTTCTGGCTAACTTGAGTTTGACCCCGTTGCCCAGCGACAATACGATGTTCCAGGGGGCTGCTGGCTGGCCAATGACGCCAGATCGATAAATGCGGATGGACTATTTTGCTTTGAAGCAGATAGCTCAGAGATAGAATCACTTTGATTGCAGGCAAAAACTGATGCCATTTATTAAACAGTGGAACTGAAAAATTTTATTGCTGACAGGATTGCTCAATAGACAGCTCAGAATTTTTAAAAACAATAATTAATGTTTGCCACTGTTTGCGAGAACGGCGAGGTGGGCGGGCAACGGACATGTACAACATCCTTTTAATGCAACAACAGCAGGCTAATATTTTGATAAGCAATTAATGGATGATTGGATTTCAGCTGGTGTTAGCTTTATTGTTCGAGCAAGTGCGTCCATTAACCCTGAGATTACGGAATGTGCTGTTAGGCCGGGCTTTAAAGGGCGAAAATTAAAAGAGTTGTATCGGTATTTGCCCAAAAAAAGCAGACAGATACAAAGGTGCGCTGGAAAGGATATCAGGGCGAGATTCGACTGGTTATCCGTTGGAATAAAAAGAGAAAGCGCTTTGAAAGTCTGGCAACCAATCTGCCTCAAGCCACTTTCAGTACTGAAGATGTCCAGCAAGGTTATAAGCTACGCTGGCAAATAGAACTGTTATTTAAAGAGTGGAAAATCCTGACAAATTTAAAGAAATTCAACACTCGAAATCCGGAGATTGCTGAAGGGATGATCTGGACAAGTTTGATTGGTGCATTGTTGCGTAGGTATTTGGCCTATCAAGCGAAAACCGCTCTGAATCGAGTTGTTTCGACATGGCAAGTGAGCAAACTTGGAAGTGGCTTATTGGTAGAGTTCTGGCGCTGGTTTGCGCGCGATAACAAAAAGCGTGCAAAAGAAGCATGGGATCATTTGCTGTGGCTTTGGCGAGAAGAGGGCGTTCGCCAGAACACACAAAGGGACGCCAAAAAAGGTCGATGCAACAGCGACTTAATAATAAAGCGTTCTCTTATTGTCTAAGCAAAGACTATTGACTAAACTAGTTTTTACTTAAGAAATTGAAGCTAAAAACAATGCTATTAGCAGGAAGTCTTGCAGGGCATCTAAGTGCTCATTTACAAAAAAACGCAAACAAAGTTGCACTATTGGTAATTGACGAAAGCTGGAGAGCGTCCAGCTGGTTCTCTCGAAAAGGTTACTTTAACCCGACCCGCTGGCAACAAGAAGTGCTCTACTATGTACATAAAGCAGACTGCCATATTTGGCTAATTAATTTTGTTCAAGGTAAACCCTACTCTACCGATGGCCCAGACCAAACCCGAAGCGAACTTAAAGCAATGCTGGATATGAATTCATCAAAGGTACACTTGCTTCAAAAACCACACAGCAATGCTTTTGAAGAAACCAATTTACATGAGCAATTACAATCACATGGGATAGAACGATTGGTGATTATGGGCTGGCATAGCAATAGCTGCATCCACGCAACCATTGGAGCTAGGGATTTATCAGCACGCGATATTCCTTACAATGAAGCACTCTATGATAAACAGCCATTATCATGGCGATCCAATGAAGATGGTGCCACTCATTATGGTTATAAAACCATGACGAGCTCCTATATCATTCATGGTGGTGATGCATACTGGAAAGACGATTTGGCAGATCACTTTCGAAACCTGGAATTTTACAAGCAGTATTAATTTTAAAACCAAGCCTCAATTCTATACAGAAACACACAGCCATAATTATTATATCAATGGTTAAATTAAAGCATAATCTGTTATGTTCTAATTAATAAAAATCCCGAATAGAAAGCTATCCGGGGTAACCTGAAACAACCAATTGATAAAACAAGTGGGGGGAGGGGATTATTTTTCCCGCTGCTTTTTAATTTTCGAGTAGGCTTGCTGAATTTGCTGGGTTTGTTCGGTAGCCAGTTTGATGGCTTCTTCTGCAACACCTTGAGACGCTAACTTGTCAGGGTGATGCTCACTCATCAATTTGCGATAAGCCGTTTTAACTTCTTTATCTGTCGCAGATGACTCTATTCCCAGCATGGCATAAGCACCTTCCAATGTTGGTTCATTCGATCCTGGTGCCACACCACCTGCCTGCTGCTGTTGAAAATGCATACTGGCTTCAACCATTTTTAACAGTTGATCAACAATCAACTGCGGAATATGCAGGCTCTTGGCGACTCGATATAATACCTGACGCTCAGCATCATGCACTGCACCATCGGCAAAAGCAGATTGCAGTTGAATTTCTAAGAAGAGTTTTCTTGACTGGCCGTGCGAGCTGCGTCGAAACTCAATCACTCGCTGCTCTAATGGGTAATCTGCGACTTTACCTTTAGAAAATGCCTGCTGTGCTCGCTGACGCTTTTCGCCATGCAGCTGCATTCGATCCATTAGTAAGTTGGCTATATGAATCTCTGCCTGACTGACTTGACCATCTGCCTTAGCAATATGTCCCATCACCTCAAAAGTCACATCAAAAAACAACTGTTGTGCTTCTGCTTGTGCTTGTGGATTCAAACGCGCTCTAAGGTTTAACGGGCCTTTACCTGCCGCTCTGCGGTCAAAGAGGAAACCAAAATAGAGACCGACCAAGCCGCCCAACCAGCCTCCAGCCCAGAAGCCAATCGCAAACCCCAACACCTTACCCATCATGAAATATCACACCTGTACCCGGCAATAAAAAGTAAAACAACAGCTTATCATCTCAATGGCAATCACTGGCTCTAGCTTGCACGTGATCTTCGCCCCAAGCGAGCTGCAGTTGGTAGACCAATTTCAATTATCCCAAACAAAACGCGGGTAAAAAATTGAATGGTAAAAATATCATGTAATTACCTTATTTCGTACTGCTTACACAGAAAAAATAGAGCGTGTGATCAAAGTTGAGGTTTACAGTTGCAAGCACTGAAAAGGATGGTGGTGATGAAAGTTGTTCAATGAGGAGAACGAACGACTCGAATGAGCCAGCAAAAAACTTCTGATGCCAAAACTTCAACGGAATATTTACAACAGCTATCGCTATTGGTTAATAAATTTAAAATCAACAAATAAATATTAAGTCACCAGAAAATAAAAAAGAGCCTCGACTCTTTTTTTGTCTTCTGATTGTTCACTAGGAATAATTATTAACGCCCTTTTCCTAGACCACAATTCTGATAACCATTTCTTGCTGGAAATGGTCCTTCACAGTCTGCACCCCGATCCCATAAAGATAAGTTATTTGGCTCAGTGGTGCCTGTAGTGCCTGTGGCAGCGCAACCGGTCAAAATTAAAGTACCGAGTAAAATTGAAAATCGCACCCATAACTTGATTGAAAACTTAGGCGATAATTTGAATGACATCACAGCGCTCCAGATTAATTTTTGGTTATTTTCTGTTTCTTCATATTTCGATAGTAAAACTCGGAGACAGTTCATAAACTATTGCTAATAATACAATTATCACTGTACATGCTAGCCAAGTAAAACCGCTGTTCAAGCTGGATTTATGTGATTCAGATGCTTTTGAATTGCCTCAATTGAGAGCTCAACCGAGCATGGTGGCTTCTGATTATAAGAATGCACGCTATAAATTGGCACTTCGTCTAACTGCCAGTCGCTGCATATTGGTTCAAGCTCAACATGGTTGTTCAATAGAAAATTGGGAATGATCGCAATACCGGCACCCGCTTTAGCCATAGCAATCACTGAGGGTAAAGAGTTGGTAAAACGAGAAGCGCTCACCTGCAATGTTCGGGTTTGTCTTGAAGTTTTGCTGGTTAAAGCATGGGATAATCGCCGCCCTTGCCAGCTGTTAGCAATGTAATCTAAATCGAGTTCATAGCTGATTTCACTGCCATCCCTGTCTTTAGTGTCTTCAGCTTGCTGCAGCCGAGTTACCAACTGATCCAGCTGATTTTGGTGCCTCTCAATAAAAGGCTTGCTGGCACACAGTACATCTCGAAAACTGCCTAACTTTCGTTGCTTCAAATTGCTCGATGGCAGAAGACCTACTCTTATCGCTAGGTCGATTTCTTGTTCGAGTAAATCTACTCGCTGGTCATTGGCCTGAAGACTTGGTCGAATCTGAGCATATTCAGTACACAGCTGACCAATCGCTGGCGCAATGATCGCTTCAATCAAAGCATGCGGCGCACTAATTCGGATAGGGCCTGCGGGCTCTTGGCGAGATTGCTCAGCAACCTGCCAAGCATCCTTGGCCAATTGCTGCATCTTCTGACACTGCAAATAGAAATCTTGTCCAGCAGGCGTTAACTGTTGCCGGCGGGTAGTTCTCTGCAGCAGAGACACTTTTAATGCCATCTCCAGAGATTTCAAATGCTGACTGATCACTGATTTCGACAAATCCAGCGACTCAGCCGCTGCGCTAATCGAACCACAATCAACCACTGACGCGAAGATGCTCATATGACGCAAATATTGGATCATTGTTTCAAAAAACCAAACAGTGTTTTCTCAATTGTCCAGTTTATAGCATGAAACTTTATCGCTAACATTGATTAACAATTTTTGAGCCACTTCTTTCCAGTTTTAGGATGTCCAATATGAGCCAAACACTTTTAGATGCAGTCCACAGCGCCAGCCAAAACTGGAAAAATGCCTTTAATTCTGGCGATGCTGCAGGTTGCGCCGCTCAATATGAAGCAGATGCCGTGATGCATGCCCGCCCATTTGGCACTTTTACCGGTACTGAACAAATTCAGGCATTCTGGCAAAATCTGATCAACGATGGTTTTTCTGATGTTGAATACATCGAGCCGAGCTTTGAAGTAGTTGACTCGCAAAGCGTGTTATTAAAAAGTGGCTGGAAAATGAATCAAGCGCAGGGCGTAATCCATAAAGAATTATGGGTACTGCAAGCTGACGGCAGTGCAAAACTGCGTGAAGATGATTTTGAAGCACAAGGCTAATCGCCTGCTCTAAAGTTTGCCAATAACAAAAATAAAAATAAAAATGAAATTTACTTTAACGACTTACCTTGATGGGTAGGTCGTTTTTTTATGTGGAAATTTTAGACACCGCAGCACCAGCATCCATGCTTCTTTGCGAAAACCATTCCGTCCTTGGAAATAATCGCACCAGCATCCATGCTTCTTAGCGAAAACCATTCCGTCCTTGGAAATAATCGCACCAGCATCCATGCTTCTTTGCGAAATACATTCCGTCCTTGGAAATAAAAAGCCGCAACATTACTGCTGCGGCTTTTTATTTTTCACTGATCCAAAAATTACTTAACTAGGTCTTCATTACTATTCAAGAAAGCCTGATCTGAGATTTTGGTCCACTGACGGCTCGTTTTCAAAAAGGCTTGCTGAGATTCAATAATCTCTTTCGACAGTGGATCTTTAGCAGCCATTTCAGCTAACAATTCATCATTAGCCTTTTTCAATACTGCCATTACCGGTGCCGGGAAAGTTTTAATCTGAATAGAAGGATATTCTTCCTTCATAATTTTCCAGTTTTCACCATTTTTAAACGTTACCTGAGTCAGCGTTTGGTAACCGGATAATTTCATGGCGCTTAACAAAATTGCCTGTAGATCTTCCGGTAGGCTGGCCAACTTTTTCTTGTTAACCAAAAACTGTGACTCTGCACCTGGCTCGTGCCAGCTGGTGTAGTAGTAAGGAGCGATTTTATGAAAGCCCATGCTTAAATCAAAGGCTGGTCCAATCCACTCCAAAGCGTCGATGGTTTTGCGTTCCAGTGAAGTATAAAGTTCACCCGGTGCAATATTGGTTGGCTTGGCACCGACTTTGGCCATAATTTCGCCAGCAAAACCCGGAATACGCATTTTTAAACCGTGCAAATCTTCTGGCGTATTGATTTCTTTTTTAAACCAACCACCCATTTGGTTGCCGGTATTTCCGCCGGGAACTGCCAGCAAACCATGACGACCATAAACCTTATTCATCAGCTCTTGGCCACCACCATATTCAAACCAAGCGTTCTGTTCAGCGGCAATCATGCCAAACGGCATGGTAGTAAAGAACAAGGTATTCACATCCTTGCCTTTCCAATAATAAGAAGCGGAATGGCCTAAATCGTACTGACCAGATTTCACCAGATCGAAAATACCTAAAGGTGCTTTATGCTTATTAGAAGCATCAACCCGAACCTTCAAACGACCTGCAGACATTTGCTCTGCCATTGCAGCAAAACGTTTAGTGGTGTCGGTTAAAACAGGCAAAGACGATGGCCAAGTTTGCGCCAATGTCAGGCTATAGGTTTTTGCTGGCTTGACCACCGCAGCAGTTTCAGCTTGCTGTGTCGGTTGGGTTTGTTCATTACAGGCACTCACCAAAAAGGCGGCAGCAGCTAGCAATAGGATTCTCATGGGGCACTCCGAGATCGCAAGAAGATTTTTATATCAATGTTATGGTTTGAGCAGCGCAACTTTTTACTAACAGCTTTTCACCGCTCAATATTGGCAGCATATCAAATTTGCCTAATCTTGCATTAATATTTCAAATGAATTGAACAGCATATAAAAATTTATTATGTGATCGCATTCCTGATTCGATTGTCAAAAACACCTTTACTCATTTCTAACCACCTAACCTTGCTGTTAGTGTGTTTTTTCCAATTTCTGGCAAAGGTAGGCATAATCGCCGCAGATTTTAGAACTGACCGGAAACACTCCATGAGCATCGAAGCATCTTTGCAAGCACGTAGCGAAGGACGTTGTGAATTATGCACAGCAGAAACTCCGTTAAACCAAATTGAAGTCAGCGGTGGCAACGGCACTGCAGATGATAACGTTGCTATTTGCGCCATCTGTGAAGCACAAACCAGCAACCCAGAAAGCATCGACGGCAACCATTGGCGCTGCCTGAATGACAGCATGTGGAGTCAGGTTCCAGCGGTACAGGTCATGGCATGGCGTCAACTGCGTCAACTGGTCGCCAAAGGTGAAGGTTGGGCACAAGATCTACTGGATATGCTGTATCTAGATGAAGATATGCAAAAGTGGGCCGAGTCAGGCCTTGAAGATGAAAACGCTACGCCAACTAAAGATAGCAACGGCGCACGCCTGCAAGCGGGCGACAGTGTGACACTCATTAAAGACCTAACTGTTAAAGGTGCGGGCTTTACCGCCAAACGCGGTACATTGGTAAAGAATATTTCTCTGACCGATAATCCATTGCATATTGAAGGCAAGGTGAATGGTACTCAGATTGTTTTGGTGAGTGCTTATTTGAAAAAAGCTTAATTTAAAGTGCATTTTAAGAGCGGCTTAGCCGCTTTTTTTATATCTGAAACAATTAGAACTTTTATTTTTCATATTTAATTCGTTGCATTAATCTGGTTTATCATACTGAATAACCATTTTTGTTAGCAGTGTCATTGGAAAGCTGGTCAATTACAGCCCCACTCAGCTTGCCAGACAATACCTTTCAATATGGATTCTGCATGTTAAGCAATTTCATTCCCATGGCCATCACCGCCTTGCTACTGTTTGGTTCTCCTGGCCCAGCACCTTTAACACTCGCCACAACCAGTGCCTCTTTCGGCATCAAAAAAACACTGCCTTTTTTCTACGGCATACTGATTGGCACGCTAATTATTGCGATTGGTTCAGCATACGGCCTTGCACTATTGCTAGCTCAGCACCCTTCTCTTTCATCAGTCATGTTAATGTTCAGTATGTTTTATTTATTGTACTTAGCGGTAAAAATTGCAAAATCTAGCACAGCCACTGAAAGCAATATCAGTCAAAAAATAGCTAGCGCTCCCGGCTTTAAAAACGGTGTCATTCTCTATTTATTAAATCCAAAAGCTTACGCAGGGTTTGTTGCGATATTTTCTCAAAGCCAAATAATTGAAACCGACAATTCGTACCTAACCCTTGTTGCGATTACCATATGCTTTTTGATTGCCACCGCTATGGATTTAGTTTGGCTCGCTATTGGTAAATTACTTCAGCCTATATTCAATCATCAGAAGTGGGGGAGATGGATTCGTTATCTGTTTTCTTTATTGCTAGTCACAGTTGTTGCATATAGTGCTCTATCAATTAAATAAATCCAACAATTAAAAACAATAACAATTTAATTTTTTTCAACCAACCGAAACAAAAAAACAATCCAGCACTACAATCAGTGATTGCAGGTATGAAACACTAACCAGATTGCCTACTTTATAACCTTCCGCTATAGTGCCCCATAAAATACAATGCGAACGCATCAAAAGCGTCGCTACCAAAAGCAACAAAAATAAAGGTAACTACAATGCAAAAGAAACTTTCAGCTATCGTTGTCGCTGGTTTACTGGGTACTGTTCTTACTGGCTGTGGCGGAAGTTCTTCTGATACCCAAGCCAAAAAGCTGCCAGAGATTGCTCCAGCCGGTATTGAAAACCTAGAAGTATCACAAGACTCTTTAGAAGGTTTATGGCTGACCACCATTAATGTTGAAGGTCAACGTGCTGTCTCTGTTTATGAAGATATCCCTATCCTCGGCGATATATCCTTGTCAATGCAAGCTACAGGCTTGATGCGAATCACTGGCAGCAGCGAGCAAGGCTACAGCTATACCAACTGCTCAGATGAAGAGAGAGAACCACAAGCACTCAGGGTTGAAGGCAATCAAGTTATATTCCCCGATTCAGAGTCAGATGAACCCTTCTCAGCCACAATTATCAACAATTCAAAAATAATTATTAATACCGATGGAATGTCATCGTCAGACAGCGAAGAAGACCCTGCATCTGTCCAGTTTAATTTTAATACTGCAAGTGCTTCCAGCTACAAGGTTCGTGACGATGTTGAGTCACCAATAGGTACACTGCAAATTGCCGACAATGAAACAATCAATTTATACTGCATGGAGGCTTCTTCGGTTAACTCATCTCTAGAAATAACTGGAGTACCGCAAACAATTACAACTAGACAAAACACGCTTGAATTGTCAGATATTAATGGCACTTCACTTGAAGCAGACTGGTTGGTTACACCTGAAGTTGAAGGCTTTGATATTAGCTCGATTATCCCATCACGTTCAGCTGTAGACTTCAATTATGCTGGCACCAACTATAACGCAGACATCACTAATATTGAGGCTCCAGCAAGTAGCTTTTTAGAATATTCGAAGCAAGGCACTGTTACCTTTGATGGTAATGAAATCGATTTCACTTTAAACATTGACCTGAAATAATTTAAAAACGGCATAAATTTTGGTTTATGCCGTTTTTTTCTGCTTTAAATATTACCTCAAACCTGGCCAGTTTTTTAATCTTCACAAAAAAATGGCGTGCAGTATTAAAACACTGCACGCCATTTATTCTATATAAAAACTTACTTCTTGTTTTTGTGTTTAGGCTTTTTAGGCGCAACCGATTTTTTAGATTTAACCGATGCTGGCTTATTCGCTTTGCCCGCAGAAGGGTTGCTAGATTTACCTTCTATTCTGGTTTGGCTGCTTTTATTGGCACGACTTGGGCGCTGCTTTTGAGCAACATTTTTAATCAGTCTGTCACGGTTACTCACTTCAAAGCCCGGCTGGAAGACTCTGGCAATCCGGCCGCCAATTAAACGTTCAATGTTATCCAGCGTGCGCTCTTCTTCACGGCTAACAAATGAAATGGCGAAACCTTCATTGCCAGCACGCCCGGCACGGCCAATACGGTGAACATAATCTTCAGCAAGGTAAGGCAAGTTAAAGTTTAATACGTATTCTAAACCTTGAATGTCTAAACCACGAGCCGCCACTTCTGTCGCAATTAATATTTGAATATCACCGGCTTTAAATTCTGCCAATGCACGTCTGCGTGTACCTTGGCTTTTATCACCATGACAGACTGCAGCGGTCACCTTGCGTAATTTTAAATCTGATAATAAACGGTCTGCTTGCTCTTTAGTGCTGGTGAATACCAGAATTTGAAACCAGTTTTGCTCTTCCAGCAAATTCATGAACAAATCAATTTTGCTACGTTCATCTACTGGATAAACCACATGGTTAACCGTATCAGCCGCAGCATTTAACTTGGCAACCCGCACTTCTTGGTGATTGTGTAAAATTTTGTGCGCTAATTCGTTAACCGCCGGTGAGATAGTGGCTGAGAACAATAGCGTTTGACGTTTCTTAGCAGTGCGCTGGAAAATAGTTTTTACATCTTCGATGAAGCCCATGTCTAGCATGCGGTCTGCTTCATCTAAAACTACAAACTCAGACGCTGATAATTCAACGTTACACTGAGTGATGTGTTCCATTAAGCGGCCAGGTGTTGCAATCAGAATATCAACACCGGCTTTCAACTTGCGTTCTTGGCCACCCATTTTCACTCCGCCATATACCGCAGTGATGCTGAACGGCAGGAATTGGGCGTAATCACCAATAGTCTGCGCCAATTGCTCAGCTAATTCACGAGTAGGGGTTAGGATGACGGTTCTTGGGCTTTTTGATGGCGCAGTGCGTGGCTTATCGATCATTTGCTGCAATATCGGCAACGCAAATGCAGCAGTTTTACCTGTGCCCGTTTGAGCGTTGGCCAACACATCTTTACCGCGGCGAGCAGGCACAATAGCTTGCTCTTGCACAGGCGTCATCTCGGTATAGCCGCATGCCTCGATGGCTTGCAGTAGTTCGGGGGCTAGACCTAAAGATGAAAAATTCATGGTAATACCTATCAGCTAATATCATGGCTAACTAGACAACAATTGCCGTGTATAGCCTAAATCGGAGGCGGATTATAAAGGAATTTTAGGCAAAGCGCTGAACTGATTATATAAAATCACAGAGTGTGCATAAGGAACGCTTTAGTTGTGGGATTACGACTCGCTCCACACCCTTCCTTGATCCTCAATCATCCGCTAGATACAGTGCTACAACACTTTTCAAGAGTTACCACCATGCCGACACGTTGCAGCTGGTGCGGAGATGATCCGCTATATCAAAACTACCACGACACTGAATGGGGCGTTGCTTGCCGAGACGACCAAAAGCTATTTGAAAAACTCAATTTGGAAGGCGCTCAAGCTGGCTTGAGCTGGATTACCATTTTGAAAAAGCGTGAAAACTATCGCAAGGCATTCTTCAATTTTGATCCACAACAGATTATTCAAATCGATGCTGAGTACCGCGAACAATTACTACAAAACACCGGCATTGTTCGTAATCGTCTCAAAATTGATGCTGTAATCAGTAACGCGCAGGCTTTTCTCGACTTTCAAAAGAAGCACGGTAGTTTCAGTGATTTTATCTGGAGCTTTGTCGATGGAAAACAGCAGGTCAATCATTGGCAATTATTGTCTGATGGCCCGACAACGACTGCGATTTCTCAAGATATGAGCAAACAGCTCAAAAAGCTGGGTTTTAAATTTGTTGGCCCAACCATTTGCTATAGCTTTATGCAGTCTATGGGGCTAATTAATGACCATGTCGTTGATTGTTTTCGCCACCAACCATGCATTGAACAATAACCGAGCACCGAGCTAAAATTATGATGCCGCATTATATTGAACCGGTTTTTCGCCCACCCAGTGAGTGGAAATCGTTAATCCTTCAAGTCACTAATGGTTGCAGTTACAACCAATGCACTTTTTGCGATATGTACACTCAGCCGCAAAAGAAATTCCGTCCAAAATCACAAGCAGATATCGATCAGGAATTAATTGCACTGGCACCGCAAGCAGATCAGATATCACGAGTATTTCTGGCTGATGGTGATGCAATGACATTGTCTTTTCGCCGCCTGAAAGAAATTTTACAAGCGATTCACCGCTATTTACCGAACGTCAACCGAGTCTCCAGCTATTGCTTGCCACGTAATTTACTTAACAAAACCACCGAGCAATTAAGTGAGCTGCGCGCTCTGGGATTAACTTTGGCTTATGTCGGCTGTGAAAGTGGCGATGACTTAGTGTTACAAGGGATAGAAAAAGGTGAAACTTTTGACAGCTCGCTGCAAGCGCTAAGCAAATTAAAAGCCGCTGGCATTAAAAGTTCGGTAATGATTCTTAATGGACTAGGCGGCACAGCTTATTGGCAACAACACGCCATTAATTCTGCCAAGCTAATGAATCTAGCACAGCCTGAATACCTCTCTACTCTCGTGGTTAGTTTTCCAATGGGCGAACAGCGTTTTAAACAAGGCTACCTGGATGCTGGCCATCAAGCTTTTGAAATGCCCGGTCAGCAAATTTTGTTCAAAGAAATGCAATTACTGCTACAAAACCTTGAGCTAAAACGCACTATTTTCCGTAGCGACCACGCTTCTAATTATTTGGTTTTGAAAGGCACGTTGGGCAAAGACAAAACCAAGCTTTTAGAGCAGGTAGACCAAGCAATTAATGGGCAAATCAACTTGCGAGAAGAATGGCAAAGAGGCTTGTAGTCATCTGCAGGATGTAGGTTAGAAAAGCACCAGCGCCTTCTGACAACCAAAGCCTCGGATGACATCGTATAACCACCACGGATGGTGGAAATTAAAAAAAATTTGAAGCGCTCATTATCTGGCTTATCTACGAATATTTTATCTAGCTCGGGTAAATACGAAAAATCTGGTCGAACCGCCACAACAACCCATATTACGCCGCCATTGCTATTTATTGAATCTTGTCATATAAAGCGATTCTAAAAACCTACAATATCACCAGCAACTTAACCGTTAGCTGGTATAACTCGTCGCTATAACAAGGATAAACGATGCAACCTCAAGCTGTGCAAACACCAATGCGAACTGCGCAAGTAGAGTTCACTGGAAAATCAGGAGAATTTTTTAAACTATGGATAGTTAATGTATTGCTGAGCATTCTGACACTGGGAATTTATAGCGCCTGGGCAAAAGTCCGTACTAATCAGTACATGCACGGCCATACTAGCCTAGAAAACCATAGCTTTCGCTACCTGGCAACACCCTGGCAAATTCTCAAAGGCCGTATAATAGCTGTTGTTTTACTTGTAATATTTTCAGTAGCGTCTTCGCTAAACCCACTTGCTGCTGTAGCGATTTCACTTTTATTAATAGTTGCTACTCCATGGTTAATTATTCAGGGTTTACGATTTTCCATGCGAATGACCGCATATCGTAATGTGCGTTTTTCATTCGATGGCAGCTATGGCGGCGTTATTGTCAATTTCATCCTGCTGCCTTTGCTTGGCGCTCTGACTCTCTATCTAGCCATGCCATGGGTTTTCCAACGGATGGATAAATTCATTCATGACAACATTAGCTATGGTGGAAAAAAATTCCGTTTGAACACGGAAACCGGCACTTATTATTTAGCTGCTGTTGCAGCAATAGGAACGGTTATTGCCGCCATCGTTATTATTAGCGTTACGGCAGGCGTCAGTGCTTTTACTGCGTTTCAAAACGGTGGTTTATCTGGAGACAATGCTAGCCCTGCTGCATTTTTTGCTTTCGCAGGGCTTTATCTAGGTATTTTCATCGCATCTTTTCTAGCCAGAGCGATTTATCAAAGCATTATCTTAAATCATGTTATGCGTTCACTGACCCTGGAAGATGTTGCTTCATTCAATAGCGACATTCGCCCTGCTGGCTATGTTTGGCTGACTATGAGCAATACACTTTTGATTATTTTGAGCTTTGGCTTGGCTTACCCGGTAACTCGAATTCGCAAAAATCGTTTCTTGGCGAACGCGATTTCCGTCAACTTAACTGCTGAAGCCGATAACTTAGTGAATACAGTAACCGGACAAGATGCTGCATTTGGTGAAGAAGCCGCAGGCTTGTTTGATGCTGATTTATCATTCACCTAGCCCTCTCTCAGAGTTAGTCGCTTCATCAAAGCCCTGAATTCAGGGCTTTGATATTTAAAAACTAGGTAAACACCTGATATTTAGGATACATATGATCAAGGGAATTTATCAGCTGTCCGGATGTAGCCAATCATTCCCAGCAGACGCTTCATTATTCAATGACGGTAGAATCGAAATTATTAAATCCGATACCGCCCAAGCAATTCGCCTTGATGCTAAAGATCATTATCAATTTGGTGACGTCATACCCGGCTTGGCAGTCGATATTTTTTTTGATGATGGTGCAATTTTCACTCCCAGCGACAGCAGCTTTCGCTGGAAAGGCATCGAAAAGAAAAAAACTATCACTGCTTGGTTAGAAAGCCATTGGATATTTGTCATTTGCGCTTCTTTATTTGTACCTTTTTTCTTGTGGACTATGACCACTCGAGTGCTACCGGCTGCAGCAGATGCTTCGGTTGAATTACTGCCAGATGTGGTTGCCCAAGAGCTCAGCCAGCAAACACTTATCGTGCTAGATAAGATCACCTTCGACCCTACTGAGCTATCAGAGCAGCAACAAAATCAATTAACTAAACAATGGGATGAAGTACTCACCCAGTTAAAGTTATCTAAAGAAAAATACCGGCTGTTTTTTCGTAGCAGTGAAATGGGTGCCAATGCGATGGCATTACCGGATGGCTCTGTCATTGTAATTGACGACATCGTCACTCTAATGGAAAGCAACCCACACGCATTAACTGCCGTGTTATTGCATGAAATCGGCCATGTCGAATATCAGCATGGAATGAAGCAATTAGCTCGAACTACTGCCACTACTTTACTATTTACCATGATGTTTGGTGATATCGAAGGCGCTGGAGAATTAATTTTAGGCGCTGGAACCGGTTTGTTACAAAATGCATTTTCCAGAGATATGGAAACGCAAGCAGATATATTTGCCCATGAAAAACTCAAGCAAATCGGACGTTCTGCTAATGATTTCGCCGATGCGATTGTTTTGCTGGAATCAGCTCATGATGATCAGCTAGCTGAAGTGATTTCAGATCTAGGTGGAGAAAGTGCTAACGATGCATCAGAAAATAAAAGCAATGAAACTGCTATTAACAATACAGAAAATAAAATCAATCATTGGCTAGAATATTTAAGCAGCCACCCAGATTCGAAAAAAAGAATCGAAGCAGCTAAATCAGCAAAATAACCGTTATTAAATTAAACAATAGAAAATAATATCTTCAAAACCGCACCTCATTTCTCGCTGTTGCAGGCTATCAGCTGAGCATTCGGTCAAACTGAAAGTAGAAATGCTAAGGTGCGGCACTGAGCGATTCATGCCCCAGGAAAAACAGACGCATTGTTTGAAACTTGTCACACAATACGATCCCCGTTCACATAAAAAACATTACACACTTCACTGTTTGAATACTTTAGTCCTCTAGCAGTCGCCTACCCTCTTTTTCTGCGATATTTTTCACTCATAATTCTATGAACATACATGGAGAGTATTACTGGTGAAACCACTATTAAATTACACTGGACTGCTGATCAGTATTTGGATGGGAATTGGAACGGCCAATGCTCAAATCGAACCAAAAGATCTAACTTCGGCACAAAACCAAGCTTTTTTTGGGCAAACCAGTACGCCATCTTGGCTATTACCAACCATCGACAGCACTAATTTACTTCGACAAATTTACGGCCTTCTAGACATTCAAGGTATTGGCGTTAAATCTTCTGATGAAAACGTAATTGGCCCTTATTTAGGCAAAGGTGTTCGCGGGCAGTGCGGTGAAGCAATTCGCGCATCGCACCAAGGCTTCACCTACCAACCGATTAACCAAGAATCTGTAGGCGATCAATACAATTGGCAGGCAGGTACTGAAGCCTGTGCTTTAGCTTTTTTTAATAATACTTTGCTCTTGGGTGTAAATGGTTTTTTACCACAAGGCCGCGCATATATTCAAAAACCTAACTTCTCAGCGCTGCTCGATTCCCGAGAAGATGAAAATGGCGTTACTCAAACTTACAGCCCTCCGCAACCTGTACTCACCATCGGTAACAGTGATTTTATTGAAGCGCCAGGCAACCATGCAGCACTCAATTTGCCAGTAGATGATGGAATCGCTTTTTTTCGTGATAATGCAGTAATGCTATATGCCCACCCTGGTGAATCGTCACAACGAATTGCGCCTTTTTTACAACAGCACGCAACACTGGATCTGGAGCTATTAGAAATTTTTTACTCCGGTTCCACTAGCCAACAAATAACCAGTAACAATAATCGCGCCAGATTAAAAAATGCTCTAATCGCTGGGGTGGTTTGCCTTAATGGCACAGCGTCTTTTAATGACGATAATTATTGCCAAAGTAACTTCGGCCCAACTCCTGAAGGTCGTATTAAACCTGATTTGGTGCTGGGTGATGCAGCACATCTTTCGGTGAGTCATTTAGGCGGCCAAAGACTTGATCGCCTCGGAGGTTTTAACAGCTCGGCTTTTCAATTATTCGGCCTAGCAGGCTTAGTTAACCAAATGTATGCCGATGGCATCTTTACCGGAAACCCAGGTCGATTAGGCGATTTATCTAGCATGACCGAATCTGAAGCTGCCAGCCTGGTTTATCGCCATCGACCTAGCCCGGCCATGACTCGAGCATTATTAGTTAACAGTGCTTATCGTTATCCAGTGGCTCAAATTGGTCGTTACAATCAAGGGTGGGGAATTCCGCAACTCTCTGAGCTTGCCAAGCGAGCAACTGAAAACGGTGGAAAGTTTACTTTAGTCACCGACCGCCAAGCTCTGATTCACCAACAAACTCACAGCCAGATTCTTTATGTTGAGCAATCTCCAAGCAGCGGAAAACTGGAAGTCACCATGGCATTCCAAGATCCTGAAGATGATGCTTACACAGCAACCAATAACCTTTCGTTAAAAGTTACCAGCCCATCGGGTTCGGTTTATTGGGGCAACCAAGGGTTACTGGCTGGCGATGCTTCTGTATCTGGCAGCAACGAAGATAGGGTCAACACCATTGAACATGTCTTAATCAACACACCTGAAGATGGTGGCTGGACTGTTGAAGTAATCGCCAGCTCGATTACCGTCGATGGCGTTAAAGAAACGACCGCTGTGGATAACCAATTTGCACTAGTTGCCAGCTGCTCAGCTAATTCACCAGAAGCTTATAACTTTTGTTCTGACACCCGAGAAGAGGTGCCCATAGAAGTAGAAGACCCTCTGATACCAACGCCTACCGCTGAAATACCTCAACTCACACCAGAGGCACCAATAGAAAGCCAACAAACTGGTGGTGGCACTAATAGTTGGTGGGCAGTTTTAGCTTTATTTACAATATTACTGTTCTATCGCCTATTGCCGCAGATTAGAAACAACAAGCAATAGTTAAAAATCACTAACAAATAACACCCAATGCGCGGCCTGATTGCTCTATAACAATCAGGCCGTTTGCTTATCTTTAAGCACTCTAAATAAGGCATTACACCGCGATCCATTCACCCAAAATCGCTCCGATCAAGTCACCATCATCGCAAGTTAAAGTTGAATTTCCTTCCTGCCAATAGCCTTGAGCGCTTTTTTGTAGCAAAATTTGCTGCAGCTAAAACGGGGCTACCCCGTCGATTAAGGATATCCTGCCAAAATGAGCGACAGTTTGGATCAAAGTTTTGATGGGGTCGAACAACTCCCCCTAAGACAATTTACCGAGAAGGCCTACTTGGATTATTCCATGTACGTGATTCTCGACCGTGCCCTGCCCCATATTGGCGATGGCTTGAAACCCGTTCAGCGGCGTATTGTTTATGCCATGTCAGAGCTGGGACTGAAGAGTACCGCCAAATACAAAAAATCGGCACGTACAGTGGGTGATGTATTGGGTAAGTTCCATCCCCATGGAGACTCGGCCTGTTACGAAGCCATGGTGTTAATGGCGCAGCCATTTTCTTACCGTTACCCGCTGGTTGATGGTCAAGGCAACTGGGGTTCACCCGACGATCCAAAATCTTTCGCCGCGATGCGTTATACCGAGTCACGGCTGACGGCCTATGCACAAAGCTTACTCAGTGAGCTAGGCCAAGGCACGGTCGATTGGGAGCCTAACTTTGACGGCACTTTAAATGAGCCTTGCGTGCTGCCAGCACAGCTGCCGAATATTTTATTAAACGGCACCACCGGTATTGCGGTCGGCATGGCAACTGATATTCCACCGCACAACCTGCGCGAAGTCGCAGCTGCAGCGGTGCATTTATTAGAAAAGCCAAAATCTGAACTGGCCGATCTAATGCAATATCTGCCAGCACCCGACCTGCCGACGAAAGCTGAAATCATCACCCCAAAGGCCGATCTAGAAAAGATTTATCGCACTGGCCACGGCAGCTACAAAATGCGCGCCGTATTTCAGATTGAAGATGGCGAAATTGTCATCAGCGCCCTGCCTTACCAGGTATCGCCAGCGAAAATCATCGAACAGATTGCTGCTCAAATGCAGGCTAAAAAACTGCCTTTGGTTGCCGATTTGCGCGATGAGGGTGACCACGAGTCGCCGATTCGAATTGTGGTCATTCCTAAATCAAACCGGGTTGATTTCGACGCGTTAATGAACCACCTCTACGCCACCACCGATTTGGAAAAGAACTTCCGGGTCAACATGAACTTGGTCGGGCTCAATGGCCGCCCTCGGGTGATGGGTCTGGTAGAAATGCTCGGTGAATGGCTTGAGTTCCGTGAGCATACTGTCCGCCGTCGACTGAACCATCGACTGAGTAAAGTTAATGACCGGTTAGAAGTACTTAACGGTTTATTAATTGCTTATTTGAATCTCGATGAAGTGATCGAGATTATTCGCCAGGAAGATGATCCAAAAACCGTGTTAATGGAACGCTTCGAGCTCACCGCTCGACAGGCCGACGCCATTCTCGATTTAAAGCTGCGTCAGTTAGCTAAGTTGGAAGAACAAAAACTGCGCGGTGAGCAATCGGATTTAGAGAAAGAACGCGAGCAGCTAGAGAAAATCCTAGCTTCTGAGCGACGCATGAAAACTCTAATCAAGAAAGAAATTCAAACCGCAGCTAAGGAATATGGCAACGACCGTAACTCGCCATTAATCGAGCGTTCCGAAGCTAAGGCAATGACCGAGTCAGATTTGGTGCCTGCTGAACCTGTCACAGTGGTGATGTCAGAAAAAGGCTGGGTGCGCAGCGCCAAAGGTCATGAGATTGACCCAAGCCAGATGAACTACCGAACCGGCGATGACTTCCTTGATTACGCCCGTGGCCGAAGTAATCAAATGGCCGTGTTTATCGACGGCTCAGGCAGAAGCTACAGTGCAGCGGCGCATTCGCTGCCTTCTGCCCGAAGTCAGGGAGAGCCTTTAAGCGGCCGCTTTAATCCTCCGGCGGGCTTTGATTTTGATGCGGTGCTGATGCCAGAGCCAGAGGCGCTATATTTAATGGCTTCTGATGCTGGTTACGGATTTGTGGTCAAGGCTGAAGACCTGTTCACCAAGAACAAGAACGGTAAAGCAGTGATCACTCTGCCGCGTAATTCGCGCTTGTTATTGCCGCTACCAATTCAAGATGTTGAAAATGACCGAGTGGTAGTGGTCAGCAATGAAGGTCGCATGCTGATGTTCCCATTGGCCGATTTACCGTTACTGTCGAAAGGTAAAGGCAACAAGCTAATCAGCATCTCCACTGAGCGCGCTGCCAATCGAGAAGAATTTATCGCTTCAATTGCCGTGTTAGGCCCAAATCAATCACTCAAAGTTGAAGCGGGCAAGCGTCACAAAGTATTATCCGGTGACGACCTAGAGCATTACGCAGCCGAACGCGGTCGCCGTGGCCATAAGCTAGCCAGAGGCTTCCAAAAGGTTGATTTTATTGAAGCAATAGAATAATTCGCCTCAACATTCTCGCCCGAAGAAAAACACGAAGGGAAAGCATTAGCGCTTTCCCTTTTTTTATTTACAGGGACTTAATGGTTTTGCATGGAAGCAGGATGCTGGTGCGATAATTTTCGTAATATTACATTTTTTAATAAAACACTGTTTTTTTACTAAGGACTTTATTTTTAACAAACACCACTCAATTAATTTCAGCAGCTTAACTTAATATTTATCTCTAACAATTTTCGAAAACATTACAATACGAAGATACACGCTCAACGCTCTCACAACTCTAAAAGTGGCTAATCATCGGCACTACCGTCTTACTTGTCCGCTCAAAATAACGACTTTTAAACGACACCTTTCTTTAACAAAAATGAAATATTCACCGTAAAAGCTTTAATCTGAGCATATGTCAGTAAATAAATTCTCCAGCGCAATAAATCTGAAATAAATAAGTCGTATAACGACCGCAGATTTCAGAACAGCTGAGCACACACCAAAGGCGTGTTTGGCACACATCGTGGGATAGAGACAATGAATAAGATTAAACTGACTGCATTGGCCGTTGTTGCCGCAATCTCCCTGCCTACTATGGCCACTGCAGCACCTAAGGTTTATGGCAAGCTGAGCGTGACTGTTCAAAATAGTGATATTGAAAGCAATGCTGATGGCGACAAATGGGAAATCAAAAGCAATGCATCACGTATTGGCTTTAAAGGTGACGCAGAGCTAGACGCTGGCTTAACCGGTATCTACAAGATCGAGTATGAGATCGACAATATTGATAAAACCAAGTCTAGCTCCGAAGATATCTTCAAAGCTCGCGCCACTTGGGTTGGTTTAAAGGGTGACTTCGGTACCGTTATCGTTGGTCGTGAAGATACACCTCTGAAAAAGTCACAGAAGAAGGTTGATCTGTTCAACGACCTATCTGGCGATATCAAAAATGTTCTTAAAGGTGATAACCGCGAGAGCAACATTATTCAGTACACTTCACCAAAAATCGCTGATGCGGTCAAAATCAAATTGATGACCCAGTTCGGTGAAGGTGAAGATATCGATGGTGAAACTGGCAATGAAGACGGTTTATTCGATGTCTACAGTGTATCTGCTGCCTACAACAAAGACGGTATTTATGCTGCAATCGCTTATGACAGTGGTATTGATGAGCAAGAAATCTTACGTTTAACCGGCCAAGTAAACTTAGGCGACCTTCAGTTAGGTGCAATGTGGCAAGATGCCGAGCCAACAGATGGCAGCGCTGATAGTGAAGATGGCTACCATGTGAGTGCCGCTTACAAGTTGGGCAAAGCCAAGCTGAAAGCGCAATACACAGCTTCTGATATAAAAGCAGCTGGCGCTGACCAATTCTCGGTTGGTGCTGAGTATAAATTAGGTAAGAAAACCACTGCCCATGGCTTTTATACTGCATATGACGCAGATGCTGCGGATTCAGGAAAAGACTTTTACGGCGTTGGTATAATCCACAAGTTCTAATTGAGTATCATATAATTAGAACCATGAAAAAGGGCCGAAAGGCTCTTTTTTAATAATGAAAGCAAAAATCATATTATAAAATAATTACATTTTTTAATAATTTTTTTATTAATATTATCATAACCTTAAAAATCTAAATTTGTCATACCATTAGCTATCGTTATAATTAATGAGCCAGGTAAAGGAATCATTGCTTGACAATTCCTAGAATGAATTCTCAAGCAGTATTTTCTATGACTCCATTGTGAGTTAAAGGGCTTTACTAATATGGCTAACCGTTTTTGCTATCAGGTCAACGGGTTACATTTACTTAAACCCGGTCATTCCGCAATGCGTCGCACTAGAAAAACGCATTCTCTGCCAGATTCTTTTAATAAAAGGAACTGGAATTCTGGCCTCTTGTTAATGGATTACTTAAAGGAATGGCCTTTAGATTCAGCCAGCAAAGCGGTCGATATTAGTGAGGGCTGGGGATCTTGCGGGCTTTATCTTGGAAAAGCACGTCAAGCTAAAGTATCACTTATCCAATCGATCTCTGGCGCAGAACCTTTCTTACAACTGCATTCTAGCATCAACAAAATTGCTATTGATTATAAAGACAGCACACCAGAAAACATCAGTGAAGACCTTCTAAAAACAACCGATTATATTGTTGCAGCAGGTACTTGCGATAAAATTAGCAAAGTGGACACCTTGTTTGCTTTGTTTCAAAAAGCAATGGCCAGTGGTGTAAAACAAATTCTGGTTTCTGACCCAGGCGAGGCAGCTTTCGATTTACTCTGCGATTTATGTGAGCATAAATTGCCAGAAAACCTCGGTGTTGAAATAGAAACTCGCACCGTTAAATTACCGGACAGTGCGCAACCATTTACTGGCGAAATTCTGATTATCAGCGCTGACTGATAATCAGAATGATTTAAAAAGTACTGAGCTTATTTTTATGATAATTATCCTAGCCACCAGCGTAACAGCAGAAAGATAATCATTCCGCTAACAATGGTGGTTAGTAGGTCTTTGCGCCACAAGGCGATCAACAGCGAAGCTATGCCTGCTATTAGCCAAGCATTGTGCCACGACAACCAAATCTCACCCTTAGGCATAACCACTGCCGGCACCACAATCGCCATCAATACTACCGGCGGTACGAATGCCAGCGCCTGTTGCAGCCATATTGGAAAACGCACCCGGCCAGCCATTGCTAAAAACAGGTAGCGAGTTGGGTAAGTGGCTAGAAACATACCTGAAATCAACCAGATCTCATCCATTATTGGCTCCTTGGTTGTTTGCCTTCAGATCAGGATTATCTGCAGCGATGCTTTTAGATGAAGCTGCGGGTTTATAAAACCTGACAAACAACATACCGCTGGTTAAACCGGCCAGCGCTGCTGCCATCAATCCCAATTTGTTTGGCATATCTGCCGCTAAAACTGAAACCACCGCGGCGACCAGCACTGCAATCCAACAGGCAGATGCGCTAATCATTTGAGCATGGGCGTTTTTTCTCGGGATCAAGTGCGGTGCAACCATGCCAATAAAGGTCACTACCATTGCAAAATCCAATCCCCATTGCGTCATATCTGGGATTAATTCGCCCAGCAAAATACCGATGATTGTGCATAAAATCCAATTACCATACATTGCCAACCAAGAGCCTAAATACAGGCTTCTGAAGTCTTTAATATCACCTTCAACCATTCTGCTAGTAACTGCTGCAAAGGTTTCATCTGTCAGACCAAATCCAATCGCTATTCGCCATTTTTGCGATAATTTTCGCACGTGTGGCACTAGATTTGCCGCATATAAGGCATGCCTTAAGTTCACTACAAAGGTAGTAGCAACAATTACTTCCAGCGGAGCGCCTGCCGCCAATAATCCCAAAGAAATAAACTGAGCCGAACCCGCAAAAACAAACACAGACATGGCAATTGTCGCAGCAACCGATAATCCACTGGGTGCTGCCAAGGTGCCAAACAAAATACCGAAAGGAATGGCACCAACAATTAATGGAAATGTTGCTTTTGCCCCCAACATAATTTCGTTTGAATCTAAATTTGATTTATTTTGACGCAACAACATTAAAAAAACCTTCGAAATAGCGCTCATAATTCACTCATAACTTCAGCGCCATGTAGACATCAGCGCCATTAAATCGTGATTCACCATCAGGATGGTTAGCAATGGTAAATCCTGTGTTTTGGTACAAGATAATCGCAGCTTTCAGCTGACTAGCCGTTTCAAGAAATACATCAGAAACCGCTAATTCACGCGCCTTATCTAACGCATTTATCACTAGTTTTCTACCAACCCCTAGCCCTTGCAATGATTCATCCACCGCCATTTTTGACAGCTCCATACCCCTTACTTTCTCTGCTTCATTTTTTCCTAAACTATGCGGATACATTGCCAAACAGCCAATAATTTTCTGCTGGTATCGGGCAAACCAAATATAACCACCCTTGGCCAAATAATAACTTTCTGGATGTTCTAATTGTTTTTGGTCTAATGAGTTTTCATAACAATTATTTCGCTTAGGAAAGTACTTTTTTAGCCACTGACGATTTAAGCGACAAAAATCATCACGAAATTGTGGATCCCAGTTAATAACTTCTATCTCAGATGCGGGGAGTTTTTCACTAGCAATGGAAACTGACTGCGATAACTCAGATTGCAGCTGCTGCAACACCAGCGACTTTAAGCTGCCGACGGATGCCAACTGGTCTTCAAATTCATTAATTGATTCCAACAGCGGCAATTGCTGTTGTTGCATCAACTGGTCAAGTTGCTGACGAATCGCCGCCCACACCGGCTCAAACTGAGGCAGCTGTTGGCAGGTTTTCTCGGTAGCGACTAGTAGCTGTCGCCGATCATCTTGCGGATCTTTTTGCCGCTGCAACCAGCCGTCTTTTTCCAGCTTGCCAACCATTCGACTAATCGCTGGCTGAGTAACCCCCAGTTGTTTAGCCGCCTCAGAGACGCCTATCATGCAGTTATTATCACTCTGTTTGACCAACAGCTGCAGCAATGGAAAACAGGTTGGATTCAAATCCAGCCCTTGTTGCTTGTAGATATCAGCAACATCTTGCATCAGCTGATCACTCAACCGCTTTAGCCGACTACCTAACGACAAACTTTCTAGCGTTCTAATCCAATCCACTGGTTGATCTCACCTACTTAAAAAGCGTGTTAAACAAGGCTTCACTGATAACTCTTAGCTATCTAAATACATCAATCATCAGTTATATAACCTGTTATGGATTCACCTAAAATAAACGGCCTTGCCAGAATTGGCAAGGCCGTTTGTATTCTTTGACATCACAAGTTGTCAGAGCCTCAAGCACAGCAAAACTGGGCGCAGGGGCTACATACAATCAGCGACTAACCAAGCGGGTTTCCGTAAGGAATAAACCAGTTGCGTGTCAGAGATTTCAAGCGAGCTACTTCTTCTTTATCCGGAAATGCGCCGCGCTTTTTCAATAATTTGCCAGCCCAGATGCATGGGTTTTTCTCACCTGCATCCCAGCCACTAATTTTTTCTTCAGCAAGGGTAAAAAACTCCATCAACTGCTGCAGCTGCAGGTCCGAAAAAGGCGCCAGCGCAGTTAGCCATTGATCTTTTGGCAGCTTCATCATGGCTGCTTTTTGCTGAACCGCTTCAGGAACAACACCTGGCAATTGATCTAACTGGCCTTTTTCTACCAGTGAGATAAAAAGCTGTAAATCTGCAGCATCGATCGACATTGAGCCGCTTTCAGTCTGTGTTTCTGGTTCCCAAGAGCCAATGGTCATTACTTGAGTTTCCTACTTGGTTATTATTCGTCGCCATTATTCACAAAATAGCGCAGCGGTGCCAGCTTCAACCGACAAAATCGATAAGAATTACCATCAACAAAATCTTATCAGCCCAAAGCCGTTCCGCACACCTGAAAAACGAATGCCGGTATTAATTGCTTGTCCGCGCAAGGTTGTACGGAGCTTACGGCGACCTAAAACTTTCAAGGATCGCGGTGAATGCCCAGCAACCAATATCTCGATTCGGTCATTATGGTTTCATTAATTCCGCCATTTATTGCTTGCCTATGTAGGTTGTACGGAGCTTACGGCGACCTACAACTTTCGGGGATCGCGACAAATGCCCAGCAAGCAATGTGTCGATTAGGTCATTGTGATTTGATTAAACCATTGGAATCAATTGCAATATGGTCAAGTTGTAGGTCACGCCTACGGCTGTTCCGTACAACCTGCGCGGGCAATCAATCAACGCAAAGGATAACGACAAGACACCCGAAATTAATATCGAGGCTGATACTTTGGATTTTTTGAACGTTTTCGAAGAAGTTTTTCTAGCGCACATAACAAAAAACCCACTAGGCAAGCCTAATGGGTTTAATGATGGCGGAGCGGACGGGACTCGAACCCGCGACCCCCGGCGTGACAGGCCGGTATTCTAACCAACTGAACTACCGCTCCAATTTGGTGGGTGATGAGAGGATCGAACTCCCGACATTCGCCTTGTAAGGGCGACGCTCTACCAGCTGAGCTAATCACCCGGAAATATGTATTAACATATTGCCGAAGCACTACGTTTATGCGCACTGAATAATCAGTCGCAAGCGATGCATTGTCTATCTCTTGTCACAGAGATGCACCGTAATAATGGCGGAGCGGACGGGACTCGAACCCGCGACCCCCGGCGTGACAGGCCGGTATTCTAACCAACTGAACTACCGCTCCAAATTGGTGGGTGATGAGAGGATCGAACTCCCGACATTCGCCTTGTAAGGGCGACGCTCTACCAGCTGAGCTAATCACCCGGAAACATGTTTTCACATGTTGCCGAAGCACTTTTATACTGCCTTAGCAGTAAGCGATGCATTGTCTATCTCTTGTCACAGAGATGCACCGTAATAATGGCGGAGCGGACGGGACTCGAACCCGCGACCCCCGGCGTGACAGGCCGGTATTCTAACCAACTGAACTACCGCTCCAGAATCTTTGGTGGGTGATGAGAGGATCGAACTCCCGACATTCGCCTTGTAAGGGCGACGCTCTACCAGCTGAGCTAATCACCCGGAACGCTGGCGCATTATACAGATCCACTAAGCCGTGTCACCCCTTCAGATGAAAAAATCCGAGGGTTTTAGCCCCTCTTAGGCTAAGCGGATGATTTTCAAGATCAATAAACTTACCGATAATTTGAATCTTTCTCTATAGAGAGGGTTCTGGCAGGAAAAACATCGAATAGCACCTGTATCCGTAGAAAAGCATCAGAACCTTCTGAGAATAACGACGTCGGATGGCGCTACGCTTATCCAACCTAGGTGAACAACGTCAGCTGCTCGGGCGCTTGCTGATCATCAACATCCAATCTCACACCAATGCCTAACAAACGTACCGGTTTTTCACCCCGAGCATGCCCTTGGCGAATTAACACCTGGTATTGCTTAAGCTCGCCTTCTTGCAGCTGGTTTTCAATCGTGGTGGTGGTGAAGTCGTTAAAACGTACTTTGGCAAAGCGACCTTTGATTTTATAGCCACTGTCTTTTTCTAGATATCGCCGCAACCGTCGGTGCAATTGCTCTAATAGTTCGGGCAATTGGTCTAGACAGTTTTCAACGCCTAAAAGATCAATGGGGTAAGTGTGCTCAATGCTAACCGACTTATGAATCCGGCTAATTTGCACCGGTCGATCATCAATCCCGCGGCACAATTGGTGTAGTCGTGAGCCAAATCGGCCGAACCGCTCCGTTAACACCGGCAGCTCAAAATCACGCAGGTCGCCGCAATTGAGAATGCCCATCGCATGCAATTTGCCAGCAGTTACTTTACCGACGCCGAAAATCCGCTCGATTGGAAGCTGCTTAACAAAGGCATCGACTTTTTCCGGGGTCACTACACACAAGCCATCGGGCTTATTCCAGTCAGAAGCCACCTTGGCCACAAACTTATTCGGCGCTACTCCGGCAGAAATTGTAATGCCAACTTCTTTACGCACTCGGGCGCGAATTTCTTCTGCGATTAAAGTCGCGCTGCCGTGGCAAGCATTGCTTTCGCTGACATCGAGAAATGCTTCATCTAAAGAGAGGGGTTCAACTAAGTCGGTGTAGTCTTCAAAAATACGGTTAATCTTTACCGAAGCTTCACGGTACTTATCCATATTGCCCGGCAATATAATCAGATCCGGGCACAGCTGTAACGCTTTGGCACTATTCATTGCCGAACGAATACCAAACTTTCTCGCTACATAGTTACAGGTCGAAATCACCCCACGCCGATCCGAACTGCCGCCAATTGCCACCGGCAAAGCACGTAGCTCAGGATTATCGCGAATCTCAACCGCTGCAAAAAAGCAGTCGCAATCGCAGTGGATAATCTTTCGAGGGTGATCAGACATTTAAAAGCTCTTCGCTGTTATATAGAAGCAGCGTGACCGCCAACCAACGATCACTGTAAACAAACACAGGCTCGCTAATCTAGCCAATCTAGCCATAGATCTTTAAATCGAAAACTAATCGACAAAATTTCATTGATGATACCCCTTATCATTATAAAAATTTTGTAGGTTGGCGATGTCGAGAGAACAAATTTCCGCAACCGTTTATGTCTGGTTGCCTTATGATCAATTTAATAAAACGCGTGATTTATTTGGAAACATTGGTAGTTACGGCCATGCAGCAATGCAAATTTTAGAAAATGATGAAAGCGCTCGACTACATAACTATGTCAGCTGGTGGCCTGATGGCCATGCAGGAAAAAGTAGTATTTTACCTGGTAAGAAATTTGGTGCCCAAAAGAACATCTCACTAATGGAAGATAACAGAAGTGAGCGTGTTTCTTTAGGGCAAATAAGTCACCAGGAACAATGGAGGCTACTATCGCTGGATCAAAATAACCCACAAGTTATAGAAAGCCTTGTACACGGTAATTATGCCCATCGATTTTTAGGTTTAGAGTGCTCCGAATGGGATTACGATGATCAAGTGGATCAACAAGTCCTTAAATTTCTAAAAAACATGTTTCATTTTAAACATGGTGCAGGCGCTTCGAAACAATTCTTAAAGCCTTGGTCATACAATCTGTCTGGCTTGAACTGTCGAGCCATGATTGAAGAATGGGCCAGCATTCGAACCAAACCTGATGCACACTACCGAACGTTACGTAAAAACTGCTCAACAATTGTTGCTAGGGTGCTACGTGCCGGTGGCATTGATCAACATACTAGTTTTGGCAATCGGCATCATTTGGTATGGACCCCCCAGATGATTTTTAATTTGTGCCAGCAATATCAAAAAAGACAGGCTAAACGCAGAAGATAAAGTACCGAAATTAGCTTTAGTCGCAGCACTTGGTTTGAATGATTAACCTGCCCAAAAGCTCAACACATGTAGGTTTGATAAGCCAAAGGCGCAATCAGACACCTTGGTATTTATTGCCAGATATCTGATTTCGTTAACACTCATCAAATCTACAATGTGAAATTTATCAACCCACTAAGCTCTCGACAAGAACGTCTGCAGCTCTGGATTGACGTTAATCTTCTCGCCGGTTGAAATATATTCCGGCACCTGAACCACAGCACCATTTTCCAACGTAGCAGGTTTGGTGCGCTTATTCTGACTGGAGCCTTTCATGGCTGGCGGAGTTTCGACAATTTCCAACACCAGCGAGTTAGGTAGCTCAATGGATACTAGTTGATCTTCAATTAATAAGCCGAACATACCTTCTAATGTGTCAGACAACCACTGCGCCTGGTCGCCCAGTACTTCAGCGTCGAGATAAAACTGCTCGTAGCTTTCTAAGTCCATCAATACATAGCTGGCGTCTTCTTTATATAAAAACTGCACCGGCTTTTTTGATGTGTCGATCGGCTTTAGAAAATCATCACCGGTGAAGGTTTGATCGACTTTTTGCTTTTTTAACAGATCAGTAAAACGACACTTATAAAGAGTTGCTGCGCCACGTGCTGATGGGCTGTGCACTGTAATATCTTTTAACTGACAAGGCTGACCATTAATATCAACCACTTCACCGCGCTTTATATCGCATGCTTTAGGCATTATCTTTCCTCTGGACTGGCAGCCTTGAAACGACTTATTCGGCCAGTCTAAATAGCTAATTCTGTTTTGTCATTGCAATAAGATAAGCCAGTTATCATTCAATGCTGACTTAACCAATTAATAACTGACAAAAATTTATTTAATTTGGTTTTTTGATTCGGTTTTCTACGGTTTTTTGCAATGTGGTGCATAACCTTGGGTTTTCGCTTGGCGATAAAGCGCTGTTGCTTGATTCATTTGCTTTTGCAAATCAGCAATACGACTTTTATCGGTCGGGTGCGTTGATAACAATTCAGGCACCGATTTTCCACCGGATTTTTGCGACATCAATTGCCATAAACGAACACTTTGTTGCGGCTGGAAACCCGCTTTAGCCATAATATCCAAGCCAATAATATCTGCTTCGGTTTCATTAACCCGGCTATACGGCAGTGCAATTAATAAGTTAGCCGCCGTGCCAACGCCTTGCGCGAGACTCTTGCCGCCCTGCTTTTCGGCAATTTTTACCCCAAAGCCAATCAAACTTTGTGAAGATAAGCGCTCATTGGAATGATCTGCCAGCACATGCGCCAATTCATGGCCAATTACCGCAGCCAGTTGATGTTGGTTTTCTGCTAGGTTGATCATGCCATCATAAACGCCAATTTTATTACCGGGCATGGCAAAAGCATTCACATCGTCTGATTCAAAAACCACCACCTCCCACGATTGGCGACTCCAAGGCAGTGGTAATTGAGCAATCAACTTATCGGCGATGCATTGTACATATTGGTTATCTTTAGCAGCGTTGTTGATTGGCTGTTGCTGTTTCATCTGCCTGAACTGCGCCGTGGCGATCTCGGCCAGCTGCTGGGAGGAATAGAGTTTGAACTGTTTTCTGCCGGTAGGCGAGGTAGCACAACTGGTGAGCATGACGGTGGCTGTTACAACAGCGACAGCCAAGGCAATCTTAGGAAACTTCAACATAAGCCAATCTACATCTTCAGAAGACGCACATTATAGCGCTATCACTGTAAATCTATACCTAAGCCACCTCAATATGTCTGATTAAGTCGTAGCGATACCTTAATTACACCGAAGAATTCGTCAGCTGCTCAATTGGGATTAAGCACGCTTGGCCAATTGCAGTTCCAGCCACTCTGGTGGTTGTAGCAGCATTTCCATTAACGAAGCCATAATCGCAGCCTTGCGGCGAATATAACCTTGGCAAAGCTTCTTCAGCGCTTCTTCATCCGGCTGCCAATCCAAAGCCTTGGCAATTAATTGCAGTGCTTCAATCGCTAATTGAAAATTAGTGGCGGCGGAATGTTCAAACCATTGATGCGGCAATCGAAGTTGCTGATTTTCAGCATTCGACGAGTCGTCAGTAAGTTTTTCATTAAAAACCGCTTCTTTGAAGATTAAGGGTTCAGCAAAACTTTTTTCACCAAAGCTCCACAACTCATTCATGGCTGTCAGCATCATCGCTTCTATTAATGGTGAAATATCTAACTTACCCGCACCCCATGATTCAAATAACCCAGAAGCATCGGTGCTATAGCGCGGCAACTGCCACACTTGGTCGCCACAGTAAGCTGATGCAAATTCATTAAAGTTATGATGCGGTGTTTTTTGTTTTACCGGAACTGCCAGCTGGCTTAAAAGCTGCAACCCTTGTTCCAGTAGATTTTGTTGGCTTTGATCTACCAGCGGAATTTGTTGTTCAATTCTTTTGCACAAAACAGGTAGGTGCAAGGAAAATACTTGGCCACGCCACAAGCTACTTATAAAACAACGTTTTTGATTAATTGAAGGCGTGTTTTCTGTCAGAACCGACCAAGCATCTTGTACCATGATGATTGAATCGAGTTGCGCCAACATTGCTTGCTCCAATGCTTCACGCCATACAGAGGGTGCACTATCGGTGAGTGCACGAAAAACAGGCAGGCTGATTGATGCCTGTCTTGGATCGCCATCCATGGCTTTCTCCAAAAAAATAGGGCTAATTATCTAAACGCCAGATAACACATTGTAAAAGTTTTAGTTTTCACTTCCACCTTTTAGTGTAAACCGCGCTTTCATTATTGATCGATAATATGTACAAATATTTATCGTTCAGTTTTGGCTAAGCGTTACTCTAAATCTGGGTCGGTTTTGTTTTTAGTCTTATCTTTACTCTTGCTATCAAAGCGAACGCCTTCGTACATTGCCTCAATTTCCTTACGGAATTTTTTCATGATCACTTTACGGCGAAGTTTTAGCGTTGGGGTAATTTCACCCAATTCAATTGAAAACTCATGCGGAACCAAGGTGAATTTACGAATTTTCTCAAAACGCGCCAAACCTTTTTGCAGCTCTTCTAATCGCTGCTCCATCACATCCATAATATGAGTATGTTTTAGCAATTCTAGCCGATCATGATATTTGATATTAACGCTCTTGGCGTAATCTTCCAACGAATCCCATGCCGGTACTATTAATGCAGAAACAAAATTTCTCGCTTCGGCAATAATCGCCACCTGTTCGATCAGATCACCACGGGCAACCTGACCTTCAATACGCTGCGGTGCAATGTATTTGCCGCCGGAAGTTTTCATCAATTCCTTGATGCGATCGGTTAACACCAATCGACCCTGCTTGTCGAAATAACCGCAATCGCCGGTATGGAACCAGTCATTCTTCATCACTTCATCGGTGGCATTTTTACGCTTGAAATAGCCGCGCATTACATTGCCGCCACGAACAATAATTTCGTCATTTTCGCCGATACGAACGTCTATTCCCGGCAATGGGAAACCAACATGACCAGATTCCCAGTTACCGTCATCGGTACAGCAAACGGTCGCTAGGGTTTCCGTCAAGCCATAACCAATTTTTACCGGAATACCGAGCACCATAAAGAATGATTGCACTTCAGGGTCCAATCGAGCACCACCACATGGCACCATTCTCAATCGGCCACCAAGCGCTTGTCGGACTTTTTGAAAAACTAGCTTGTCCCAAATTTTACATCTGAAATTAAGCTTTTTATCCACAGTACCCTTGCGCTTATGCTCCAGCTGCAGCAAACCATCAGCCATGGCTTTTTTGAACAAACGCATCTTCAAGCCACCTGCTTTATACGCTTTGGCCTGAATACCATCACACACTTTTTCAAGGAAGCGCGGCACGGCGCACATGGTGGTCGGTTTAATTTCAGGCAGCAATTCACCGACTTTTTTCGGATCGGCACAGGTTGCTACTTCGCCACCACAAGTCAGTATGTAATGCGCCCAGGCACGTTCATAAACATGGCTTAATGGCAAGAAACTCAAAGTTAAATCTTCTTTGCCAACCTTTAAGCGTTTGTCGTGCATTTCGAAACTGTCTGACATGTTTTCGAAATCCAGCATGACGCCTTTTGGCACACCGGTGGTGCCTGAGGTGTAAATCAAAGTAGCCAAATCACTTAGTTGCACCTGCTCAATTCGCAGGTCAACTTGCTCTTGTAATACTTCGCTCAAGGGACTGATTAAATTGCCTAGAGGACGTGCTGCCGGACACGAACGAATATCGATGCCCTTAGACATCGGCACCAGTTGTTCGACACAACCATCTAACAATGGCAAGGCGCGATCAAACTCTTGTTGCACGCCAGTAAACAACCAGCGGATACCAGAATCGTCGGCAATCTGTGCTGCTTGTTCGGTGGTACTGGTTGGATAAATCGGCACCACAACTAATCTGGCGAGCATGCCTGCAACATCCACCAACAACCATTGCGGTGAGTTCCAAGCATAAATACCGATCATTTGGCCTGGTTCTAGGCCACAACGGATCATCTCTCCGGCTAATTGATTAGCCCGTTGCCAAAACTCCCGCCAGTTCCACTGGTGCCATTGTCCATCGGACTTCCAGTGCAACACCGGCTTATCTGGTGTTTCAGCAGCCCGTTGCTGCAGCAAATGAATCGGGTGAATTTTTATTGAATGCATGGCGCTATCTACTTAAAAGCCAGTTTGCAGCATAACGCGCAGACTAACCGAATGGTTGATCAGCGTCAGTTGTAATCAAAGCAACTGTCGGCTTGGCGATAAAGGGAGATATACCCAATCCACTCCAAAATCCTCAAAGGGCTGGTTTGGGTATAAGGGATACATCACCGAATGAAATATCTCGATGCAAGATCTGTTTTAACCAAACTAGCCAATAAAAAATGGTACTGGTTTGCTTTTTTGAATTAACAATTTGGCTAGTGATTTAATAACAAAGCCATCATCAAAACTAAGATTGATTTTATCTGTGTTTTACTCGAGGAATTTTAGCTCTGATAGATGAATGTAAAATATAAAAACCAGTACTTTTTTCATGTTTTGAATGCTACCGAAATATCTACAGCAAGCGATTCAATCTTTACAAAAAAACCAGCACACCGTTTAACTGCGGCGACTGGTTTTCAAATAGCCCATACAGGCAGCTATTATGTTTGATCAGTTTTCACACCAATAACAGCTGCCATGCACTTCATTAACTTAAAGTTTCTAGCTTGGCGTAAGACAGTACTAACCATTTATCACCGGCATCATCGAAATTAACTTGAATACGCGCCGAAGGGCCATCGCCTTCAATATTAATCACGGTACCTTCGCCAAATTTCTTATGTGCTACTCGGCTGCCTAAGGCGACGCTGCCGGTATCTTGCGGTGCAAACATCGAAGACTTAACCACCGGCCTAGACACGCTGCCACCCAGTCGAACTTCGTTTAATAACTCGGCAGGAATTTCACGAATAAAGCGCGATGGCGAGGTGTAATTCTCCTGTCCATACATTCGACGAATTTCGGCATAGCTTAAATTAAGTTTTTGCATTGCCCGGGTCATTCCGACGTAACACAAGCGCCGTTCTTCATCGAGGTTGCCATCGTCCAACGACATTTTATGTGGGAATAAGCCATCTTCCAGTCCACATAAAAAGACAATTGGAAATTCCAAACCTTTAGCCGAGTGCAAGGTCATTAACTGAACTGCATCATCATGATCGGCCGCTTGGCTTTCACCCGCTTCTAACGCCGCATGGGCTAAAAATGCATCAAGCGGACCCAGTTCCATGCCTTCTTCATTGGCTAAATCCGGATCAAAACCACGACAGGCATTAACCAGCTCCTGTAGGTTTTCAATTCTTGCCTGACCTTTTTCGCCTTTTTCTTTTTGGTAATGCGCTTGCAGACCAGAGTTTTCAACCACTTCTGCCGCTTGCAAATACAGCTCGGCCCCTTCGCAATTAACACGAAGTTCTTCGATCAAATCAAGGAAACCTTTTAGGGCTTTAATGGCTCGTGCTGTTAATGCTTTGGCTTCAATTAATTTTTCAGCCGCTAACCACATGGTGAGCTCTTGCTCACGCGCCAATTCACGAACCGCCTGCACCGTGCGATCACCGATGCCACGAGTTGGCGTATTAACTACCCGCTCAAACGCTGAGTCATCACCGCCATGGGCAATTAGCCGTAAATAACCCATCGCATCTTTAATTTCCTGGCGGTCAAAGAATCGCTGACCACCATAAATTCGATAAGGCATTGCAGCTTGAATTAATGATTCTTCTAATACCCGTGACTGGGCATTAGAGCGATATAAAATTGCGATATCTTTTCTGGGGCTGCCGTCGCGCACTTCCTGTTGAATTCGATCAACGATATAACGCGCTTCATCTAAATCATTAAATGCTGCATATAGTGAAATTGCTTCGCCATCGCCGTCATCGGTCCACAGCTTTTTGCCCATTCGCTCGGTGTTATTTTCAATAACAGCGTTAGAAGCATTCAAAATATTGCTAGTGGAGCGATAATTTTGCTCCAATTTAATGCTTAAAGCATCTGGGTAGTCACGAGAGAATTGTTGGATATTCTCAATTTTTGCACCCCGCCAACCGTAAATAGACTGGTCATCATCACCTACCACAAACAGCTTACTGTTTGGGCCGCACATTAAACGCAACCAGGCATATTGAATGGTGTTGGTATCTTGAAACTCATCGACCAGAATATGCCGGAAGCGACCCTGGTAATGATTTCGCAGCTCAGTATTGTTGCGCAGGGTTTCTAACGAGCGCAGCAATAACTCAGAGAAATCGACCATGCCACCGCGATCACAAGCCTCTTGATAAGCCTGATAAATCTGCAAATGCGTCTGACGATGAAAATCGTTGTAAGTCTCGATATGTTGTGGTCGAAGACCTTCTTCCTTGCTGTTATTAATAAACCACTGCACCTGACGCGGTGGCCATTTACTTTCATCCAGTCCGGCTTCCCGCATGATTCGCCTGATCATTCGGTACTGGTCATCGGAATCAATAATTTGAAACTGCTGTGGCAAATTGGCTTGCTGCCAATGTTGGCGTAAAAATCGATGCGCCAGACTATGGAAAGTGCCTAACCACATGCCGGCTGGCGATACACCTGCCACCGACTCCACTCGACCGCGCATTTCTGCTGCCGCTTTATTGGTAAAAGTCACAGCAAGTAATGACCAAGGTGAAACACCCACACCACCAGAGGCGGTCAAAAAAGCGATTCGATGCACCAGCACCCGGGTTTTACCCGAACCCGCACCGGCCAATACTAGGCAATGCTGTTCTGGCGCGGCGACTGCGTCTCTCTGCGCCTTGTTAAGATTGTCGAGAATCGGGGATATATCGTCCATCGGGTCCGCCTTTATGGAGCCAGTTTAATACTCAATTCGCCAAGTCCTGATCACTATTTTGCTAGCAGGCCCTAGAGCCTGACCGATTCTACCAGCAGATAACCTCTGGATAAAATCACAGTACCAGTTAGCACTCACTTTCAGCTAAATATCGGTAAGTTACATAACAAATCAATTTGTTACATTTTGACCCGCCGCTTTCTAAGAGTATATTTCGGCTATCGTATTTCCGGAGATCTGAATGCCCAAAGCTTCTAATCAAGCTTATTCCAGCCCGTTACTTCCTGATTTTGAACAGTTAGCCAACCAGTTAGCTGATGGTTTGTATGTGGTCGATAAGGACAGGCGTATCTTATTTTGGAATCAAGCAGCCGAATTAATCACGGGTTTTTCTGCAGAAGAGGTCGTCGGACGGCATTGCCATGAAAATATTTTGCGACATACCGACCAAAAGGATCGAGCGGTCTGTATTAATGGCTGTCCGTTACTCGCAGTGATTGAACGCGGTAAAAAGCATCGTTGTCGTTTATTTCTCAAGCACAAGAGTGGTCGCAAAGTTGCGGTTGAAGTGCGCACCGCCCCCCTGACCGATCGTGATGGGGAAATCATTGGTGCAACAGAGATTTTTAGCGATATCTCACGTCAGCTAAGCAATGAAACTCGCCTTAAAAAACTGGCAGACCAAGCATTACTCGACGAATTAACTGGCTTGCCTAATCGCCGCCATCTACTTCGAGAGCTCAGCCTTCGCTGTGCTGAAATGCATCGTCATAAAATTAATTTTGGCTTGCTATTTATTGATATTGATCATTTTAAAAACATTAATGATAAATACGGCCACGATGCCGGTGACCTAGTGCTAAAGCAGCTATCAGATTATTTAAGTCAAGCATTACGAAATAGCGACATGCTAGGCCGTTGGGGTGGAGAAGAGTTTGTCGCGATCATGCCCAGAGTCAGCCCACAAAAATTGAAAATCATTGCCCAGCGCTTGTCTGATATCACTCGTGGCACATTAATTGGTATTAGCTCGCATCATTCTGAAAAACCATCAGCAGCAGACAATCTGGATATTATTTGCACCTTGTCTATCGGTGCGACTATCTCATGCTCAACTGACTCGCCCGAGACGATTGTTCGCCGAGCCGATCAATTAATGTATCAAGCCAAGCTAGCAGGCAGAGATAGTATTATTTACGATTTATAAAACATTACAATGATCAATAAATTTCTGCCTGCTTTGATGATTTATACCAATTCAGTAAATCATCTTTCCGCTTAAGTTCGTCAACTACCTAAAAAAGCCGCTATTGATTAATTAGCTACTGGCTTTGTGAGTTTACTCACAACGATTCAGCCCAGCAAAGACCAGACTTTTGCTGTGTTATTCAAGGAAAAGAAAACTCAGGTTATGGACAACCGAGCATATTCGCTGGTCTACACCAGCACCGCCACCGAAGAAATATCTGCCGAACAAATCCGCCAGCTATTACACAGCGCACGTCCTAATAATCAGCGGATCGGAATTACCGGCATGCTGCTTTATTGCGAAGGATTATTTATTCAGGCAATTGAAGGTGAGCAGCAACAAGTTGAAGCGCTATATCGTCGCATTTGTGAAGATCCTCGCCATCATATGGTCACCACTCTACTAAAGCGGCCCATCGAAAGACGCCGCTTTAATGAATGGGAAATGGGCTACTATGGCCCCTATGCTGATGACCTAGCAGACGAAGCTGGCATTACCGATTTTCTGACCGTGGGCCTGCTGCGCGATGAATTAATCAAACAACCATCCTTGGCAATGAAGCTGCTAATGAGCTTTCGCCGCCATAGCGTTAGAGCTTGATCTCCTCGCTTTAAAACCACCGCTTCCAACACTAAATCTGTGCCGGTGATTCAATTCACCGGTAAATCACTATCGGTAAACTGATTCGCCGCAGTTACACTGGACCAATGAAAAATCTGCTACAAAAACTGATTCTAAGACTGGCCGGTCAATACCGAGATCTGTTCGAGAAATTTTGCTATGGGGTGATTTTATTTGCCGCAGGCATGCTGATGTATAACGGCTATCAAAATGGTCAACCTGAGCCAGAGGACATCTACGCATTAGTGATGTTATTTGCCGGGCTATTGTGGAGTTTGTGGTTTTGGCTACGAATCTTAGCTACTCGATTTTTAAGACTTATCTCTTGATCATAACTCGTTACCTATTTTGAAATTCCAGGTTATTTTTAGCCACCTATATTCAAGATTGATGGCTAAGGAAATAACTTATAATCAATAAATAATTTCGAGTAGCAATTAATTTTCATCACTATTTTTTATCAAACTTTTATCAAACACCACCCACAAGGAAGTCGCTGTGATCGATGATCTTGAAGCACGCATTATCTACCAAAAAAACGGCCTTTTAGTTGTAGATAAGCCTTTTAATATCCCCACTTCTGGACGTTCACTAGATGACGATGACTGCCTGCAATATTGGCTGATGCAGCGACATGGAACAATGGTATGGGCAGTTCACCAGCTTGATGCAGACACCAGCGGCGTTAACCTTTTTGTTACAGAAAAACGGTTGGTTTCTATCTACAAAAAAGCACTCGAAGACCATAATTCAGTGAAAGAATACTTGGCCATTGTTCATGGAAATCCAACCTGGAATCAGTGCGAAGAGTTTGGCGCAATCGGCAAGATTGATCAGCGAAGCCTTGGCATTACACCCGATGGAAAAAGTGCCCACAGTCAATTTACCGTCACCAAAAAAGGCCCAGAGCATTCGCTGGTAACGGTCAACATATTCACCGGTAGGACCCATCAAATTAGAATTCATTTAAGTCACCTCGGCCACCCAATAGTGGGAGAAGAATGGTACTGCAACCCGCCTTGCAACAGGCACCCTCGCCAGGCACTTCACTGTCATATGGTTCACCTTCCCCAAATGGAACAAACATTTATCGCACCTTTGGCAACCGATCTGAAACGACTCGCAGATGAGCTTCAATTGTAACTAGAACATAGCCCGATAATCCGGCAATATACTTGAGCAGAAAGCAACCACACTTAAGACAGACCCAAGCATACCTATAATTTCCAGCAGCTGAAATTCATTTTCAATAAGTAACTTAGCCAGCTGAGTTAAATTGGAAATAAGTTAATCCACCGGCTCGTTAATCCGTTTGAAAAGGATACATCACTATGAATTTAGAAAAATCTAAAAAAAGAATCTCTAAAAAAGCCAAGGCAGGATTCAAGGGCTATCCAGCAATCGCCATCACCTATTACGGACCGAATGAAAAACTGGCTACTGAAGTACACCTTGAATTTGTCGCAGAAGAAGGCAAAGAGCCTCAAGTTGAAACCTTCACTACCGAAAACGATATTCGTGAAGATGAAACCATCCAATCTGTCATAGTAAAAATGATTGAACGTTCGGGTGCACTGTCAGTTACGTTGAGCGAAGATGTGAAACTCAAAGCTGTGTAGTAAGACTTTTCAATCCATTCCTATCGCCGTATAAGCAGCTAATTTCGGTGATTTTCTAATATTAACTGGTGTAAGAAGATTCTGAAAATTTAAGTTTTTTGGTTGGTATTATTTTTTGCTTGGTATTAATTGTTGCTTGGTATTAATTGTTACGTAAGCATTCGCATAAGACACTTACATTGTCGGGTACGCCGTAAGCTTACCCGGGTTTATATGCGACATGTTTGTTCAATAATGTAAAAACAAGTGCAACGATTAATCGTATGCATATGTGTTTTCTAAGATGCGAGTTTTTCGTTATTTAGAAACCAAACCTTTCAACAATAAAAACAACCAACTAATCACCCCGACATTTTTGAAAACAATTGAATCACCGCCACACCTGAAACAATCAATGTCATGCCGACAATCGCTGGCCAGTCTGGCACTTGTTTATAAATAACAACGGCAATCGCGGTAACCAGTACAATGCCCATTCCCGACCAAATCGCATAGGCAATGCCTACCGGTATGGTTTTTAACACCAGAGATAAACAATAAAATGAAATAGCATAACCAACAACCGTCAGGCTGCTAGGCCATATTTTGGAAAACCCATCAGATGCAACCATTGCATTGGTTCCGATCACTTCAGCTACAATCGCAATCACCAAATAAACATATGCCATTAAATACTGCTCATTTATTAAAATTAAAATTCATATTTTAAATACCATATTCTTTATCGACCCGAGCAATCCGCACTTTATAACTGGCATACCATTTTTCTCGGCCCAGTTTTTGCGCTTGCAGATGATCGACATTGGCTTTCCATACCTTGATTGACTCCAAATCTTTCCAGTAAGACACGGTAATGCCTAGTGCTTCTCTAGCAGATTCCACACCCAAATAGCCAGATTGCTGCTGTGCGAGTTCAACCATGGTATTGGCCATATCGGAATAACCATTTTCAGCTGAATCTGGCTGCAGCAATGAGCTAAAAATCACCGCGTAATAAGGTGGCTTCGACGTTTGTGCAATTAACGGTTCATTAACAAGAGACATAAATAACTTGCCTAATTTTTATAATGATTAAGCCAACCAGCCTAAGCTGTGCCCATATTTAGCTAACATGCCAAGGCACATCACAACCACAATTACTCGCAAGTATTGAGGGTTAATCTTCACCAGAAAATGGCTACCAACCCAGGCCCCTATAAACTGGCCAACCATCATTAATAGGCCTGCTGCCCAAACGACTTTCCCTGCGATTAAAAACACTATTAAGGAAGCAATATTGGTAGCGAAATTGAGTGTTTTAGCAATCGCGGTTGATTCAATCAAACCTTGGCCTCGTAACGATACTCCAGCCAAAGCAAAAAAGGAGCCGGTGCCCGGGCCAAACATACCGTCGTAACCGCCAATTATTGGCACAACAAATCGGCGGTAGCTTTTACTGGCGACCTTCTGTAACTTTGCTACATTATTTTTTTTGCCTAAAGAAGGTGAACAAATAAAATAAATAGCAATCAATAATAAAACTAACGGAATAATAAAATTCAAAGCATCGGTATTAATAAACTGAACGGCAATAGTGCCTGCAGTTGAACCAATAAACGCCGCTAGCATTAATAAGCGAACATCTTGCCAACGCACCTGTTTTTTCTTCAGCATCATAAAAGTCGCGGTTGCGGTGCCCATGCTGCCCTGCAACTTGTTAGTGCCCAGCGCCGCTAACGGTGGAACGCCGCTGACAATTAGCGCTGGCAAAGAGATCAAACCACCACCTCCTGCCAAGGTATCGATACAACCCGCGACCACTGAAACAGAAAATAAAAACACCAATAACTCGACAGAAAAACCCAAAACATCCACTGAAACTTCATCTCCAACAGAGCAGCAATCCGTTGAAAACGGACTGGCTTTAAATAGGCAGCCAGATTAACACAGTCACAACTAAGGTCGGTTGACTCTTCGCTAGGCCCAGTAGAAACTTTGCCTTAGGATACTGACTCGAGCAATGCTTTATCAGCCCGGGTTAATTTGGCAACCACCAGTGCATATGACGCGCTAACCAAATCTTGCAGCATATTTTCAGATAACTCACTGCCAGCGTTAGACGTTGCATCTGTAGATGAATGTAAAGAGACCGTGATCCAATGTTTTTTATTTAGATGATACCCGGGGCTAACCGCCTCAAACTGATCTATCAGAAAGGTAACATCTGCAGGCAAAGCCTTAAGACTGATTTGTTGCGGTAACTGGCCTTCAGTCAACAGCGCAAACATTTTGCCAACAACCTTATAGACACAAACCTGCTTACCAAACGGGTAGCTGGCTTTCACTCCCGGTAGCTGCTGTATGTATTGCTCAAGCATTGCGCTCTGCTCCTGGTTATTTCAAAAGAGTCGGTCAAGTCATGACTATTGATTAATCATGAAACTAGAGAATGCCTGAAGTCGACAAGTTACGGCAACTTCCACCATTAAATTCAACTGACGAGCTAAGGCTAATTCCAATCAACAGCAATATTAGTCATACCAAATATTACATAGATTTCTAGTAATATTTCTTACTGAAAATGGCACCTATGGATAAAAGTTTCTGCGGCCTATTGTTGGTTTTTAAATACATGTTTATTCAGATTGTGCAGTTTTAATCGCTTTAAAAAATATTGAGCCAGACAGATTACCAAGTCCTAATAAAATTCTAGAAGAGTGTCAGGCTGCAATGAGCATTACAGCCTGTGAAGAATCAATTATTCAGTTACTGCTAGGCTTTTCCATGTCCCAGCGAAACACATAATTTGCTGCCCCAGCTGCGATCATAAAAAGCTTGGGTTTTCTGAATAAAGAATTGGCTTAAACCGGGCTTATTTTCGATCACTCGATAAAGATCAACCGGTTGACCCTGTGGTGCAGATTGCGCAATCACTTCACTGGCCTGCTTTGATAGCAGTTCAAATGGCTGCTGCGGATCTACTTCATCCACCAGAAAACCAACCACCAACCTGGGTTTGGCGCCTGCTGATTTATCATGCATTAGCAGAAAATAACCTTTATTAACCGCAGAATGTCTAGCCAGAAGCTGGGTAAGTTGATCTACCATCGCCGTTGGATATTTAGCTGGCTGTCCTAATACCACTTTGGCCTGTTTTTGTATCACTCGCTGATTCACTTCACGGCTTAAATTAATCGATAGCAGTTGTTGCACCTCATCAGCATCAAACTCTTTTTTATAATCTGACTTGGGGTTTAGCGCGAGGGTTTGCCCCTTAGTCATTTCAAACAGCGACTTTGCAGGCACGGCCAAGTAGGGCTCATCACTACCGGCGGACTTCTGTAAAACCTCAAGTGAGCTAAAGAAAGGAATCATCGAGCTACCGTCGCGCCTTTCCCAACTGCGAATAGATACCTTGTCACCTAGCGCTACATTGGCGCAGCCTTCGGTATTATTTTTAGCATCGAGCATTCTCCCTAAAACATAAATAGTCGAGTCTAACAATACAGAGTAGAACTCCGTTCTATGTGCAGGCTCGAAGTGGGACAACCTCAAAATACGCTCCAGTGGATTTTCTTTTATATTGCTCATTTTAGCTCTCCGGCACTTTTTACAGAAGCATCGATACAGCGGGATCGATAACGCATAAATCTGCATAGGCTCTTTTTAATTATTTACAGAAATAGCACAGCCAGAAATTGATGTCGATAGTGTTTGAATGGATTTTTTATCCGCCGTTAGCTGCAGAATATTTTTCCAGTGAAATTGTTAACAATATTGATTGAAATAAAACAGTAAACGCAATAAAATAGCTTGAATAAAACATAGAGAAAACAGGTAGTTTTGATGCCTGAATGATTGAGTTCGGCTAATAAGAACTGACTGTTTTGATCAGCTGCTGTGATTCAGAAGCGTAGCCAAGTTTGCTATAGAAGTTGAGTGCTCTCTGATTAAAGCTGGCAACACTCAAGCTAAATTCAACTGCGCCTTGCTCAGTAAAATACTGTTCAATCGCATCTACTAGCTGGGTCGCCGCTAACGTACCACGATAGGGTTCAAGAACAACGAGTTCGTTAACAAAACCTATTTTTTTCGGCTTGGAGATAATCGATTCATGGTCTCTTAACTGACCTGAAACCATACCGATTGTTTTGCCATCGCAGGCTGCTAAAAAAACATTGATTTTTCCTGATTGGTAAAGAGAAAAAATATCTTTCTCTATTCGCTTTTGAGCCATTTCTTTCGGAGAACGAAATTTATTGGGTCGCATATCAAAATGAAATTGGTCTAGCGCAAGCAACAAAGCGGTCAGATGCTCAATGTCAGAATGTTCAGCTTGTTTAATGGTTATTTTTTTTATGTTCATACTTTTTTTATGCTCATACTATGACTGCTCGATTAGAAAGATCAAAATCAAGCCATGTAACAATTGACTGCATATAGCTTTGAAGAATCAGCGGTCACTACTCTATCAAACTACAGAAAACCTGCATAATTTTTCATAAGAATCGGCATTAAACAATACTCCAGAGTAAGCTTTAGAATCTTGCTCTCCCTACTATGGATACCCGCCTTCCCTGGCGAGTATGACGGAGTGGCTGATTAGCTGCTGTAGCGGCCACCCACTCCGAGCCGTCATTCCAGATAGAAAGTACATGGATGCACAGATTAGAGCGACGCAGGATGCCAAAGCCGAGAAGCCGGAATCCATGTACCAAGGATGGTAACTTGAAGTCAGGAAAGTACTTCAAAGCATAAAAAGTAAATATGGAGATTGTTTTGGATTATTTAAAAATTCTAAACTATCCCTAAAGCTAAATTTAAGCCTGCTGTGCTAAGGCTTGCAGTGCATCACCGGTCAATCGGTAACCCACCCATTCGTTTTGTGCTTTTGCGCCTAATGACTCATAGAATTTAATCGAAGGCTCATTCCAATCCAATACGCTCCATTCAAAACGACCACAGTTTTTATCCACAGCTATTTTAGCCAAGTGCACCAGCATTGCTTTACCCGCACCGCAACCACGTGCTTCAGGTGTGATATACAAATCTTCCAGGTAAAGGCCACTTTTAGCTAACCAAGTTGAGTAGTTAAAGAAATATACCGCATAACCAATTGATTGGCCGTCGCGCTCGCAAATACGTGCCTCTACCGTTGAGTCTTTATCAAAAAGGCTACGCTCGATATCGGCAACCGATGCTTTCACTTCGTGTTCGGCTTTTTCATATACCGCAAGCTCTACAATCAGCTGGTGAATGATGGCGGCATCTGCAGCAACTGCTGGGCGAATAGTCAGTGTTGAGTGTGTTTTATTGCTGGAGCTCATAAATGGCCTGCTTAATCATTTCATGTATAAAAAAACCGCAAGCTGTTGAAGCTTACGGTTTCATTTTTAATTCAACAACGAATTATTTTTGGGTCAAAACTATTTTTTGGTCAGATAGTTTGCTACGTCGAACATTGCGTTATTTGAGCCCGCTAGTTCACCAGAGATAAAATAGCGGCCATCTACCAGCATTGCTGGCACACCTTGTAGCTTATGCTTTTTAGCCAGCTTCTCACCATTACGAACTTTCTGCTTTACCGAGAAAGAATCATAAGTTTTAGCGAATTCTGTATTGTCTATGCCTTGTGCCGCGACCCAGCTCAAAATAGCTTCTTTGTTTTTAAAACGCTTACGCTCGTTCTGCACCGCTTTAAACATTTTTTCATGTAGCTGATCCAATAAACCCAGAGATTCGGCTGTGTAATAAAAATGAGCCAATGGCTTCATTCCTTTGTTAAATATCACCTGAATTCGTTCGAACTTTACGTTATCTGCTTTGCTTTTTTCCCACTTTTCAGCGGCTGGCTCAAGACGATAGCAATGTGGGCAGGTGTAACTGAAAAATTCCACCACCTTATGTTGCTCAACCTTTTGCTCACCAACATATTGAAAGCTACCATCGTCACGATAGTTTTTTCCGGAGGAATAATCCTGAGCCATCACAGGTGCAGTCATCATTAAGCAAGCGGCAGCCACAGCGGCGGTCAGCAATTTATACATTCAGATTCTCCGGTTTAACGATTGATTTTAACTGTTAGTTTTAACTATTAAACGAATTCAGTGACAGTGGCAGTTCATCGAGCAAACTTGATTGCTCTTTCAGCGTCAGAATGTGTTCTTCCCAATACTTTGTCGTGTTAAACCACGGAAAGTTCACCGGGAATGCCGGGTCATCCCAACGTCGGCCTAACCATGCTGCATAATGCATCATACGCAGACTTCGCAAAGCTTCGATCAATACTAATTGCCGATGATCAAAGTGACAAAATTCTTCATACCCTTCCAGTAAATCTTCTAACTGAACTTGCATTTCATTGCGTGAACCCGATAACAGCATCCATAAATCCTGAACCGCCGGGCCATTTCGACAATCATCTAGGTCAACAAAATGCGGACCGCTATCATTTGGCCCATTGTCTCGCCATAAGATATTACTCGGATGCACATCGGCATGCAGTCGAATTCGCGGGTAATCTCCGACCTCGGCAAACTTCTGTTCAACCTGCTCTAGAACACGTTGAGTTATTGCTTCATAGGAAGGACGTAAATATTCCTCGATAAACCCACTTTGAAGCAACCATTGAACACTCTGTTTGCCATAAGTTTCCACATTTATTTCAGGCCGGTGCTTAAAGGTTTTACTTTCACCCATGGCATGAATTCGACCTAAAAAACGACCAATCTGCACCAGGGTGTCGCCGTAATCTAATTCAGGTGTTCTGCCGCCTTGCCTTGGAAACAGGGCAAATTTATAACCCTTATATTCAAATAGCGTTTTACCATCTTTATCTTTCAGTGGCGCAACCACCGGAATTTCAATGTCTTTTAATTGCCAGCTGTAATCATGCTCTTCCTGAATTTGCTGATCGCTCCAGCGGCAAGGCCGATAAAACTTGGCAATAATCGGCAGCTGATCTTCGATGCCAACCTGATAAACCCGGTTTTCATAGCTGTTGAGCGCTAAGGTTCGAGCATCCGACAGATAACCACAAGATTCTACGGCGTCTAGCACCAGATCAGGGGACAACAAACTGTAATCGGTAACTTTCAAAATAGGCTCCAGCAATCGCTGTGGCATTAGGCTGGCCGAGAGTATATCAACAGATCAGCCAGCTTCAGCATTAGTTGTTACTCTCTCTAGGCAAATCAACGAAATATTTATAGACTGATCAAAACAATCAATAAGAAGACAATCCATGTTCGCATCGCTGATAAAGCTGTTCAGCAAACAGCAAACCTCTGAAAGCCCTGCCTCCAACTCAACTGGCAACACTCATTCTGACCAAAACAAACACGCACCTGAAATTGTGGCGCAAACCATCGAGCTATTTTGCCATCGGTTACAAAACCCCAGGCAAAGTCCTCCTCCCCTATTGTGTTATCAAAAACAGCCTGAGCAAAAAGCGGGCGAAGCTTTATCTGGCTCAGAACAGCAACACGCTTTGCAGCAACAATGGCTACCCGCGTTAAGCAATGCGCTGTCGCTCAACCAGGCTTTTTCTTTATTGCCTGAATCACAGGCTGATTGTTATGCCATTTGCTGGTTAACCGAGCTAGCGCATAAAGAATCTGCCGAGTTACAGCCGGTATTAATGATTGAAGCCGCCACTGGGCAAGATGAATTTTCCACTTTATATGTGCAAAGCCTCGACCAGAACCAACAGCCAATTTCCAAACCCGTTGCCACTGGGCAAATGGATAATGCATTAACCCATTTCCGCCAGTTGCCGATTACTCCTGATCAATTACCCGATCAAGATTCCAATGAAAAATTACCAGCATTATTTTGCTTGCCGGTTGCCACTATTTATTTGGCATTGGAAGAATTCAGCAAAAGTGATCAGGCTGATTTCTTTTCTGCCATGCAGCGCGGCCAAGACCAATTGGCAGAACTTTCAGAATCGGGCAGTTTAATTAGCCAGTCATTGTGTCAGCTAGCAGTCAACGCCATGCTCAATCGAACCCAAGCCAGCATGTTGCCAAGTCTAACGGCTGATTTTGAGCAGCTACTTGCTCAAGTAGAAGTCGGTATTCGAGAACTACAGTCAGCAATGCAAAACGGTAATTTCAAGCAACAAGATTGCCAGATATTTACCGACGAACTGCTATTACTGGTGGATGCAGTTTTTGATGGAATCAAAGACAATCAGAGTTATAAAAATCTGCTGCAATTACAGCAGCAAGTAATTAGCCCTCAAGCCGCATAATAAGCTTGGGGGTTACCCCCCCCTTTTGTAAGGGTTGTTCACTTAAAATTTTAATTCTATTAATCTTAAAATGGCGCTTCGGCACAAATAGCATATTTTGGATTTCTTTTCATCCAGCTTCCATTCAATTGGCGATGTATTTTCAAAAAGTCACAATGCAGCATTGTTTTGTTTCCAACTGAAGAGTAGCTGTATTCAATTAGCGCTTTTTCTGCGAACTCAAGTTTTTTATCTTCTGTCATATATCCATAGAACCTAGAGAGCGTCGAAGTAAACACACCCAAGTCAGACATAAGTGGCAAGGAAGATGATGGCCTTATTACTTCAGAACTGAATTTACTATGTAAAGCATAGTGATGCCGCCTTCTGATAAAATCTGCGTCAGGACTATCCAAAACAGCCTGTAGCCACTCAAGTGCAAAACGAATTTCCTGTGCTGCTACTGTACCCGAATAAAACATAGTGCCAGATGCAGCTGTTTGAGTTTCTTGCCGATTTCTTTCAAGCATAAATTCTAGTTGACCGCCCGGTTTGGGTGCTACTTTTAAATCTTTAAAAAAACACAATATGGCTTGGTTCCACAGCAATGAACTCTTCGGGTCTTGCGCCCAAGGAAATAAACTATTCCAAGTAAAGTCGTTTTTTTTTGCAGTAAAAAATTCATCTTCACTTGGTGGGGCTTCTCTATCAATCCAAAGATCGTTTGCCAGTTTTTGAATATGCCAACTTATATCAAGATACAACCCGCCATACTGATACACTGCCAGTAGCCTTAATATATCTACAGCAAAAGCGAGATCGCCCCAAGCTATAAACGCTCGTACAAAATCTCTCATCCCCGGAAAAGGATTGCTACCATTTATTAATTCATCTATATGACGAACTTGATAAAAAGCTAATTCAGGATAATGTGGACTCCCTTGACTATGCATCAATTGAAAGTTGTTCGTCCAAAGAATATGTCGGTAACAATTATCTTCAAATAACTCTTTAGATAAATAGTTATCTGTAATTGCAGATTTTTTGATGACTTCTGAAGACGGCATTTTTCCTAGCCACATCCGGTGAATTATTTTAACACCACTTCTGTCACTTACTGGAGCATTTACTTTATCTTTAAGTGACTTACTGAGCCCCAAATAAAAACCATCTAATAATAACTTCACTCTAAACTTAACGTTAGTTGTTACAACACTAATTTCTGGTTTATATAGACTCCCGAAACCTGGGAAATTGATCACTGGATTTCCATCATCTTTTATTTCATTTAAATTAAATTTATATTCTAGCGCTGTTATTAAGTTATATGCCTCCAAAAAATTATTCAGACTGCACAACTTGATAACATATGATTTAAAAGTTGCCATCCACTGTAAATATTGCTCTTCTTTTAATATCGGCGAACAAAACCATTCTTTTACTGACTTTGAATCACTAGGGGTCACTATGCCAGCATCATTAGGCATATTTATCAGTAACAGATGAATTTGCAGACTAAGGCTTGCATCAAGATGAGGTCGCAAGTATGGCGTCATATACTTCCGAAGCCCAAAAGAAAAAGGCATAGTTTCTCTGCCATTTTGTATGAAGAATCAATGAGTCTAAGTATAGACAATCCAAGCTAGTCATTTTCCCTGAGCAAACTAATATGCTTACTTGGATAACCAAGCTATCTTGGTAAAATAGCAGCCATCTTTCATCAAAAATACTTCCATGAAATATATCGGTGCCCATGTATCTGCCGCAGGTGGCGTCGATAACGCTCCGCTACGCGCTAAACAGCTGAATGCCACAGCTTTTGCTCTATTTACTAAAAATCAGCGCCAATGGGCTGCTAAACCACTCGATGGCAAAACCATTGATGCATTTAAAGCCAACTGCGAAGCAGCAGGTTATTTGCCTGAACACATTTTGTCGCACGATTCCTACCTGACTAACCTCGGTCATCCAGATGCCACTGCGCTTGAGAAATCACGCAATGCATTTGTTGATGAGCTGGAGCGTTGCGCCCAACTTGGCTTAGACCGGTTAAATTTTCACCCGGGAAGCCACCTGCGTGAAGTCGATGAAATCACTTGTTTAAAAACCGTTGCAGAGTCGATCAACTTGGCATTGGATCAAACCCAGGGTGTAATTGCAGCTATTGAAAATACCGCCGGACAAGGTTCTAACCTCGGCTATAGATTTGAGCATTTAGCGGCGATTATCGATCAGGTAGAAGATGAGTCTCGTATCGGTGTTTGTCTTGATACCTGCCACATCTTTGTTGCCGGTTATAACCTGAGTAGTACCTAAGCTTGCGAGAAAACCTTTGTTAAATTTGAAAAGGTTGTTGGCTTCCAGTGGCTAAAAAGCATGCATTTAAATGACTCAAAAGCAGAGTTAGGCAGCAAAAAAGATCGCCACCACAGTTTAGGGGAAAGTTTTATCGGATCGGACTGTTTTAAATATATCGTAGCCGACTCACGCTTTAACGGTGTACCGATGGTGTTGGAAGCTGTTAACCCGGATATCTGGGATAAAGAAATTGTCATGCTGAAAGGTTTTGTTAAGTAAGCATTCACCGAGCTAGAGTGTTCTGCTTTGGCTCTTGGCCCCTTATTCTTTGCCTCACTGTAAAATATCCGTCTAGACTGATAGCACCGTGGACTGCAATGGACTGCTATGCCCTTTGATTATGACCAGTTAGCTCGACAAGCCGGATGTAGCTTTGAACCCATCAGGAATCAGATTGAATACAAAGATATATTAAGTCGCCGTTTTCCTAATATTCCACTTCATATTGGTTATTGTTTTGGTATGTGTTCAGTTTTTATTCAAGAAGGTGCAAATCCAAAAAATTTTGATCGACAATTATCACAATTTCCTAAAGTCGTCTTAGTCAGTGCCCTTCAAGCTGAGCATACAAATGCTTTTCATAAGATTAAAAAAAATGATCTAGATATCTCAGATATCATTAAACCGGGAAGTCAAATTTTTTCCCCTGGATTTATTATCGATCATAATTTTATTGACCATGTAATTTACCCAGAAAAAAAATTTGGCTGGGCATGGTACAAAATCGTGCAGGATTGCGTAAAAATGCCTGGGATCTGGCTAATTATTCTTGCATCGAAAAGCACAGCAAAACATGCGATAGTAATAAATTCTGAAGTTTCAAAAATATTACAGAAAGATGTTGTATTTCTTTCATTATTTGATTCTAATTCTGGTGTATTTACAGCAAAATCAAACAACAACCCAGCAAAAATTTCTAATATTGCAACTTGCCTGGATCATTTAATAAAAAAAACAATGCCGACACTTATCCAACCTTTGTGGCACTTATCTCTGAGATACAACAAAGCACTGCAAATTGCTGAAGCTCCAGACTGGCAGATTACTGAACCAACCGCACCTTGATTGTCTGCAGTAACTACTTACCCACGTTCGATGCACTTCACGCAAAATACTCGACTATTTCTCTCAACTATTACTAATGGTTAGCTAGTTAGGACTACTAGGGCTTTTCATTTCTGAGCAAGTCGGTAGCATGTTGGGTATACCAAAAAAGCAGGTAGAGGTACCCCTCCAAAAATGAAACACCTGTTACGCTCATTGCTGTCGAGTTTACGGGATCTAACACCTATCGTTGTAGTGGTGTTGTTTTTCCAATTAGTCGTTCTCCAACAACCTATTCCGAATGCTGCCAGCTTGCTGGGCGGTATGGTGTGTGTTGTTCTGGGGCTGACATTTTTCATTTACGGGTTGGAAATCGGCCTGTTCCCTATCGGTGAAACACTAGCAAGAGCTTTTGCTCAAAAGGGCTCTGTTGCCTGGTTGTTGGTATTCGCTTTTTGCCTTGGTTTTGGAACCACCGTCGCAGAACCCGCACTCATTGCAGTTGCGGCAGAAGCAGCTACGGTAGCAGCAACTGGGGGATTAATAGAAAACAATCAACAAGCCATGTCTGACTATGCCAACGGCTTACGGTTAACCGTCGCTATTTCAGTCGGACTGGCCATTTTGATCGGCGTAGTTCGGATTATTAAAGGCTGGCCAGTGCAATGGTTGATTATTGGCGGTTATATATTAGTCGTCATTATGACGGCCTTTGCACCTAGAGAAATCATCGGCATCGCTTACGATTCTGGTGGTGTCACCACGTCGACGATTACTGTTCCGTTGGTTACTGCACTTGGCGTCGGATTAGCATCTGCAATCAAGGGGCGTAATCCAATGCTAGATGGCTTTGGATTAATCGCTTTTGCCTCACTGACACCGATTATTTTTGTCATGGGATACGGGATGCTAATCACATGAGTTGGCTAAACGATATACTCAACATCCTGCTAGGAACCATCGCTGAATTGACATCGATTATTTTTGTCATGGGGTACAGGATGCTAACCATATGAATTGGCTAAACGATATATTTAGCATCCTGCTGGGAACCATCACTGATATCGCACCGATTGTTGGCATCATTTTTGGCTTTCAATTGCTGGTGATTCGTAAACCTATCCCCCACACCAAACAAGTCATTATTGGTTTCATTTACGTCACTATCGGTCTATCGCTATTTCTGCTCGGGTTAGAAAAAGCACTATTTCCGCTAGGAAAAACCATGGCAGAACAGCTGACGGATCCTGCGTTTATTGCTGGCACCGCTTCAGAAGATTTTGATCCGGCCAATTTGGTTTGGAGTGATTACAGCTGGGTTTATGTTTTTGCATTTTTAGTTGGCTTTGCCACCACCATTGCAGAACCTTCTTTGATTGCTGTTGCGATAAAAGCCAATCAGGTTTCATCTGGTGCAATCGGTATTTGGGGTTTACGAATTGCCGTCGCTTTTGGCGTCGCTTTTGGTATATCACTGGGCTGTTACCGGATCGTGGTCGGCGACCCGATTCATTGGTACATCATCGTCGGCTATATTGGAGTGGTGATTCAAACCAGCTTCGCACCAAAAATGATTATTCCGCTGGCCTATGACTCAGGCGGCGTGACCACTTCTACTGTTACCGTACCATTGGTTGCTGCTCTTGGACTTGGCCTTTCTGCCAGCGTGCCGGGAAGAAACCCTTTGTTAGACGGTTTTGGATTAATCGCTTTTGCCAGCCTGTTCCCGATTATGTCGGTGATGGCTTATGCACAACTCGCTCAGCTGCGAAGCTGGCTCGGCAAACGCCAGAGGAAATAACCTAATGCACTTTAAAGCAATTATTGCGCTGGTCGATGACCGCAAAACTGACTCAATAATGGAAGCAGCTCGAGCCGCAGGCGCTACCGGCGCAACGGTAATTAATAATGCTCGCGGTGAAGGTCTCACTCGTAGCAAAACCTTTTTTGGTCTGACACTAGAAACCCAGCGCGACATGCTGCTGTTTCTGGTTGAAGAGCATTTGGCTCGAACCATTCTGGAAGAAATCGGCCGTGTAGGTGAGTTCGATGAACAACCTGGAACCGGTATTGCCTTTATGATCGACGTGGAAGATGCAGTCGGCGTCCGCCATCAGATTGAAGAATTAACCACGCAGGTGGAGAAAGTACTGTGAGCACAAAAATTATTCGAGTGCAGGACGTTATGAAGCGCCAGTTCATGGTGATTAGTGGCATGACAACTGTAAAAGACGCCTTGATCGCTATGAAAGAAAGTAATTCTTCTGCATTGATTATTGAAAAAAGAAACGATGATGATGAGTACGGCATGGTGCTTTTTGCCGACATCGCCAAAAAAGTACTGGCTCAAGACCGCGCACCTGAGCGAGTCAATGTTTTTGAAATCATGACCAAACCGGTAGTCTCGGTACATGACAAAATGGACGTTCGTTACTGCGCCCGCCTGTTTGATAATCTCGGCCTGTCTTACGCACCGGTGGTAGATGCTGATGAAAAAATTACCGGCATTGTCGGCTATCGTGGCTTGGTAATGCAGGGTATTTTGGCTGAGTAAGCCTATATTTATTTAGCAGCTGGAAAGGGTTTTCGGCTGCTAAATAAAATGGGACGTGCAATGGATTACCTAAAGACCCCGAATCAGCTTAATTGGACAAATGGCGAACAACTATATCCCGGCGTGGCAGAGCAGGTATTTGATCCAGAAGGAATCAACGCACCTTATCTGATGGACAATGTGAAGGCCGGCTACTGCATGATTGCTCATTTTTGGCTGGCCTGCCAACCTGATGAAGCTTTTTTTCAACGGCTTATTCAGGTACCTCACCAGAAAGGCTCAATTACAGAACAAATCTACCAAAAAAAAATAGCGTACTTAGAACGTAGCTCTGGTGACAAACCGATTTACTCCAGTTTACTCGCTGATCAGCCTTGGGGATCTTTAAGTCCATTTATTTTAAAAATGGTTTTTCACCCTAAAGCTGACGCAATTGAAATTTTAGAGGCCGTTTACTTATTAACATCACAACCTGGAAGATATTTAATAAGACTAACTTGTCAAAACAAACGTATTGGCAAAAAACTTCTATATAAAAAACACTGTTTTTCTGTTTATCATTCCCCCCATAAAAAAGATCAACCCCACACAATAAAAATTTTTGATTGGCGTTTTGGTTGCTATCAATTTACAAGTAATCACGCTACCAGTTTGCATCTTATTCTTTCAACTATCACTAATTATTATATTGGGATTGGGACTGACCCTGGCTGTATTTCTACGATGTCGATTAGTCGAGCAACATTTGCAAAAAAACATTGGGAAGAATTTATTGCTGAATACCAAACTAAGTTTTTTCCAAGCAGTACTTGATTCCCTTTGGCTGATCAAAGCTTATTCTCTCAACACTGATACCTATACCCAAACTACCTCAAGGTGCAGGATTCAGCTGGAGTTAGAAACGTCTTTAGGCGAGGCATTGATTGAAGCAAATGGCTATTCCCTTTTCAAAATTAATAACGAAGCATAAAACGTTTCTAAACCAGCCCTCTGGGGATCTCTGAGAAAAACCCGCTCATCGTTACCTCTCTTTTTAAGGGAATAACCATGAATAAAAAGATGCGTCTCGATCATGATTTACTCAGAGATCCTGAACGCACACATTGAAGTGGCTTGGGTATATAGTTGGTAGCTCCAGAACTCCTGCAGTTGAATACTCTTGCCCATTCAATAGACTTTTAAGCTTTATCTAGCTCACCAGCTTTATTTTTTATATTTGCATCTCAAAACCCGGTTCTCACCCAAAAAACATAAACTTCTGATTCGAAAGCCTTCACCTTACAAAGATTGAGATCCGTCAGCATCAATAGGGAAAACCTAAGTCAAAGTTCGTTACATTCAATTAGACCTCGCGAAGCTAAATTCCTATGATAGGCACAATGAATCGAAACAAGTTTATCAATAGAGGTTTTCAAAATGAGTCTTAGCAACCGAATTGGCCAGAAAGTACCTTCCGTTACCTTCCAAATCCGTGAAAACGATCAATGGAAAAGTGTTACTAGTGATGATTTGTTCAAAGGCAAAACGGTCGTTCTGTTCGCCTTACCCGGTGCATTTACGCCTACTTGCTCCTCCGCTCACTTACCTCGTTACAACGAGCTAGCACCGGTATTCAAAGAAAATAACGTCGACGATATCGTTTGTTTATCGGTTAACGATACCTTTGTAATGAATGCTTGGGCAGATGACTTAAAAGCTGAAAACATTACTTTACTGCCAGATGGCAACGGTGAATTCACCGATGGTATGGGCATGCTGGTAGACAAAGATGACTTAGGCTTTGGCAAGCGCAGCTGGCGTTATTCGATGCTGGTTAAAGACGGCGTCATCGTTGAACAGTTTATTGAAAATGACGAGCCAGGCGACCCCTTCAAGGTTTCTGATGCAGATACCATGCTCAATGCAGTCAATCCCGAAGCGGTAGAGCGTCCATTTGCGACTGTGTTCTCCAAACCAGGCTGCCCATTCTGCGCTAAAGCAAAAGCACTATTAGCAGAAAAAGGCATTGAGTTTGAAGCCATTGAATTAGGCAATGGCATTAGTAGCCGTAGCTTGGGCGCGGTATCTGGCCAATTAACTTGGCCACAGGTTTACATCAGCGGACAGCACATTGGTGGTGCCGAAGAATTAGAAGCACATTTGAATCAATAAATTTCAGTTTAATTTAATTATTCATAAATAAATTAAAAAAATGTTAAAGGTTGCCCAGTATTTTTACCCGACCAGGAAATTGCCGGGCAATTCTAAAGGAATTTTTGTCATGCAACTGCTTAAAACGGATGTCGCCATTATTGGTGGTGGAACTGCTGGACTGGGTGCATTTCGTGCTGCTCGGGCACACACCAACAATGTTTTATTAATTGAAGGCGGACCATACGGCACCACCTGTGCCCGAGTCGGTTGCATGCCAAGCAAACTTTTAATTGCTGCCGCTGAAGCAGCACACCATAGCCAAAATACTGCACCATTTGGTGTTCATATTGATGGACAGGTTCGGGTTAATGGCCGTGAAGTAATGGACCGAGTCAAACGTGAACGCGATCGTTTTGTTGGCTTTGTTTTAGAAGGCGTTGATGAAATTCCTGCTGAAAATAAAATCAGCGGTTATGCAAAATTCATCGACGAGCATACTTTGCAAGTTGATGATCACACCCAAATTACTGCCGAACGCTTTGTTATTGCCACTGGCTCTAGCCCGGTTTGGCCTGGCTTTTTTAATCAAGCGCAAGATCGTTTAATTATTAATGACGATGTTTTTGACTGGGATGATTTACCTGAATCAGTTGCTGTTTTTGGCCCAGGTGTTATTGGCCTGGAATTAGGCCAAGCATTACATCGGTTAGGCGTAAGGATTCGCCTATTTGGTATTGGCGGGCAAATCGGCCCGGTCAGTGATCCGGTCATTCTCGATCAAGCTGATAAGATTTTCCGAGATGAATTCGCCATCGATCCAGATGCAAAAGTGACCGGTATCGAACGGGTAGATAACGGCGTTAAAATTTCTTTTGAAGAACACGGCGAAACAAAATCAGAAGTATTTGATTATTTATTAGCCGCAACTGGCCGCAAAGCTAACGTCGACAAATTAGGCTTGGAAAATACTTCGTTAGTACTCAACCCACAAGGCGTACCAAACTTTAGCCAGTGGACACTGCAAACCGAAACTAACGAGCCAGCCGCCAGCCATATTTTTATCGCTGGTGATGTGAACAATTATATTCCGTTGCTACATGAAGCCGCTGATGAAGGTCGAATTGCTGGAGACAATGCCGGTCGCTATCCGGACATTCGCAACGGCAAACGTCGTACACCACTTAGTGTGGTATTTAGCGATCCACAAATCGGCATGGCCGGTGAAACCTATCGCCAATTAGAACAACGGTTAGGAACTTGCGGTTGCTTTGAAGTCGGTGAAGTCGACATGACCGGCCAGGGTCGCAGTCGAGTGATGCTGAAAAACAAAGGCAAAATTCGAGTTTATGGCGAAAATGGTACCGGTAAGTTACTCGGCGCAGAAATGATCGGCCCAGCAGCAGAACACTTGGTTCACTTGTTGGCATGGACTATTCAGCAAGGGCTGACTATTACCGAAATTCTGGAAATGCCTTTTTATCATCCAGTGATTGAAGAAGGTTTAAGAACCGCTTTACGTGATTTGAATGCTCGATTGAAGTTAGGACCAGAAGCCGTCAAGCATTGCTTAGATTGCGGACCTGGTGCTTAACAAATAACACGGGTTGAAACGGTGACTTATTGATAGTCATCGTTTCAGGCGCAATTTTTGCTAGTGTTTTCACAGTAAGTCGCTAGAGAATAAAAATTTCAGGTTAAATGGACGGATCCGTAAAAAACCTTATGCGGAATTCAACTTGAGACCTACACTCTTTTATCAGACGATCACTGCAACAAAAAATGTTTGTGCAGGTTCGCACCAACCAATAAAAAAGGAGAAATGTCATGTCTCAGGTTAAAAGCATCATGACACACCCATCACCGGTGCTGCATGTTCAAGACACTCTAAGCGATGCAGTTAGCGCCTTTGCCAAGCACAATGTTTCCGGCCTTCCCGTTCTGGATGGTGAAGACAAACTAGTCGGATTTGTTTCTGAGCAAGATCTGATTCGTCAGGCAATTGAAGATGCTTACTACTGCTCTCAAAAAGCCCAGGTACAGGATGTTATGACCTCTGATGTTAAGGTCACAGCACCAACTGATGAAGTTTTTGAACTGGGTCGCCAAGTTATTAATTCTCGCTTACGGGTTTTCCCAGTGGTTGACGAAGGTAAGCTGGTAGGATTGGTAGACCGCCAACAAATACTCAATGCATTGATGGTAATGGCCAACCAATGTAGTGCGGTTTAATTATTAATTGATTGAAAATCGCTATAAAAATTATTCAGCAATCTATCAGTGTTAATCTTGGTTGCACTGATGGATTGCTCTAAGTTTGTTTCCCCATTTGAAAACCTCACAGCACACCATCAAAAAGCATAAAGTATCAAAATCTTAGCCAGTTAATTCTTAGCGGCATATCAGCCTTTACAAAACGGAATCATACAATACATATCTGCCTCTTTTGCTTCGCTAAAAGGCTGATATATTGCACCTCTTCATTTTCGTTATTTGATCGTCCTCCAGCAGTATTCTTCTTTTACCTTTTGCTTAGTTTGCAATACGGATAACCGTTTGATTACGCATGGAAATCGCATTTTGGCTCGGGAGTCATTTTTATGCTTAAGCGTATTTTAGCCATGCTGGCCTTCCTCACAATACTTATTGGAGGAATCGGCGGCTATATCTTTAACAACATTCAGCAGGGAATGGCTCAACTTGCTAACTTTGCTCCACCACCCGTGACTGTGGAAGCAGAAAAGGTAACCACCGAAAGCTGGTCGCCTCAAATTAGTGCGACCGGCAGTTTGCGTGCTCGCAATGAAGTTGCATTGACCACGCAAGTCAGTGGTCAAATCGAAACATTTGGCTTTAGCTCTGGTAAAAAAATTGAAAAAGGCCAGTTAATCGTCAAGTTAGATGATCGGGTCGAACAAGCTCAATTAAAAAATTCCCACGCCAGTTTGCGGTTAATGGAATTACAACATCAACGAGACCGAGATCTGTTCAAACGCAAAGTCATTTCTAAAAACCAGTTTGATCAAAGTCTGGCGAATTTAGACCAAGCTAGCGCTCAGGTTGAACAACTGCGAGCAGTATTAGCTAAGAAACAAATCCACGCGCCGTTTTCTGGTGAAGTCGGTATTCGTCAGGTCGACTTGGGTGATTACCTTTCTCCAGGTTCGACGATTGCCACCTTGCAAGACAGCAGTTCACTATTAGTTGATTTTGCCTTGCCTGAAAAATTCTTGGCTTTGTTAAAACTTAAGCAAAAAGTATCAATTCAAGTTCAAGCATGGCCAGAAAAATCTTTTGAAGGTCAAATTACCGCCATCGATGCAAAAGTCAGCGCAACCACCCGTAATATTTCTTTACGAGCTGAGTTAAACAATAAAGAAGGTGAATTGCTGCCAGGCATGTTCGCCAATATTAAAGTTACCCTAGATCAAAACCGCCAATTAATGACCGTGGCACAAACCTCAATCAGCTATAGCTCATACGGCGATACTATTTGGGTATTGCGTGAAGAGGTTGTAGGTGAAGGCGAAGAGCAGCAGAAATCATTAAAGGCCTTTCCTGCATTTGTTCAAACCGGTGAAAGTCGTAATGGTCGAATTTCAGTCATTCAAGGAATTAATGCTGGAGATCTGGTGGCATCATCGGGTCAATTAAAACTCTACCCGGGTGCAACTGTCATCTTGCCTGAGCAAAACAAGGCGGAGAAACAGTAATGAAATTCACCGATCTGTTTATTAAAAGACCGGTGCTCGCCATGGTTATCAGCATGATGATCTTGCTGTTAGGCCTACAGGCAGCGAACCAGCTACCTGTTCGTCAGTTTCCAAAAACTGATGATGCGGTGATCACTGTTACAACAGCCTATCCAGGTGCCAGCGCTCGATTGGTACAAGGATTTATTACAACTCCATTGCAGCAAAAAATTGCTTCTGCTGATGGTGTTGATTTTGTTACCTCGACCAGTCGCCAAAGTGCTTCTGAAATCAAAGTAAATGTTAAACGTGGTTTTGACTCTACTGCGGCACTTTCAGAAGTCATGGCCAAGGTGAACGAAGCTAAAGGCGAACTACCTGCCGATGCCATGGACCCGATTATTACCAAGGGTGGCCAGGGCAATATGCTGATGTATGTGAGCTTTCAAAGCGACTTACAATCAGCAGAACAAATCACCGATTACCTGACCCGAGTAATTCGCCCCCAGTTAGCCACTATGAGTGGTGTAGGTGCCGTTGAAATTTATGGTGCTAAAACCTACTCCATGCGGATCTGGCTAGATCCGGTAAAAATGGCAGCGTTTGAAGTCACGGCTGCTGACGTTAATCAGTCGCTCACTTCCAGTAACTTTATTTCGGCGGCGGGTTCTACCAAAGGTGAGCTGTTAACCACTAGCGTTAACGCAGAAACCGATCTGAATAATCCTGAAGCCTTCGGCCAAATTATTATTCGCTCCAATGAAATGGGCCAGGTTCACCTGCGTGATGTTGCCAAAATTGAACTGGCTTCTGAAGATCAAGAAAGCTACGTCACCATGGGCGGAAAAGAAGCCCTGATGATAGGGATCGACTCGGCACCTGGCTCAAATCCGCTCGATGTTATTGCCGGTGTACGACAACGGCTGGAAACATTACAAAATGAATTGCCTAGCGGCATGTCTTTATTTATTGCTTATGACGCGACCGACTTTATTCGCTCTTCAATCGATGAAGTAGTTAAAACCCTCGGTGAGGCCAGCATTATTGTTATTTTGGTGGTGTTCATGTTCCTCGGTGCTTTCCGAGTTGTGACCATTCCAATTATTACCATTCCACTTTCAATGGTTGGTGTGTTGTTCTTTATGCTGGTAATGGGTTATTCAATTAATCTGTTAACACTATTGGCGCTGGTTTTAGCAATAGGACTGGTGGTTGATGATGCGATTGTGGTGGTGGAAAACGTCCACCGACATATTGAAGATGGTAAAACACCCTATGACGCTGCAATTCATGGTGCCAGAGAAATAGCACTACCCGTTATTTCAATGACGATTACCCTAGCGGCAGTGTATGCCCCGATTGGTTTTGTGGGTGGTTTAACCGGCTCGCTATTCCGTGAGTTTGCTTTCACGCTGGCTGGTGCAGTTATTATTTCCGGCATTATCGCGCTGACATTATCGCCGATGATGGCTTCGAGAATTCTTCGCCCAAGCAGTGAAGACGGCAAGTTAGTTAAAATGCTGGATAAATTTTTTGAAAGCGTCAGCCATATTTATCAGCGTAGTCTGCATGACATGCTTAATTACCGCCCTGTCATTGTAATGATGGCGTTGGTGCTGTTTGCTACTTTGCCATTACTCACCATGGTTTCACAAAGCGAATTGGCACCACCGGAAGATGGCGGCTTTATGTTCGTAGTAGCAACGCCGCCGCGTTATGCCAACGTCGACTACACCCGTCAATACACCGAGCAATTTGAAGATCAGTTCCGCCAATTCCCTGAATTTGCCCAGTCCTTTATCTTTAATAATCCCGGCCAAGTATTTGGTGGCATGCAGTTAAAGCCTTGGGGTGAACGTGAGCGTGGCGTAGTAGAAATTCAGAAAGAATTACAAAACCGCTATCTTGCAACCAACCCAGGTTTACAAGTGTTCTCATTTGTTCCACCCGCATTACCTTCTGGTGGCGGCGGTTTGCCGATGCAATTTGTAATTACTTCGACTGCTGGTTATGACGCATTAGACCGTGTTGCCAACCAGTTGGTACAGGAAGCAATGAAGTCAGGTCTGTTTATGTTTGCCAATTCAGATCTGAAATTTGACCGTCCTGAATATCAACTTTCAATTGACCGTGACCGTGCAGGCCAGCTGGGCATTTCGATGCAAAGCATTGGTTCTACTCTGGCAACCATGCTCGGTAATGGAGAGGTAAACCGCTTCTCATTAGACGGTCGTAGCTACAAGGTGATTCCACAAGCACCACGTGATTTCCGCCTCAATGAAGAATGGTTGACCCGCTATCAGGTTCGAACCGCTAGCGGTGAAATGGTGGCATTATCAACATTAGTCAAAGTAACTAAAGAAGTTCGGCCTAACGCATTAAACCAGTTCCAACAGCTGAATTCAGCCAAGGTGCAAGGCATGATTATGCCGGGTAAAAGCATGGGCGAAGCGGTTACCTTTATGGAAGCCAAGCTTAAAGAAATTGCTCCGACTGGTTTTAGCTATGACTACGAAGGTGAATCACGCCAATTCAAGTTGGAGTCAGACAATCTGACCACCACTTTGATTTTTGCCATGATTGTAATCTTCTTAGTATTAGCGGCGCAGTTTGAAAGCTTCCGCGATCCATTAGTGGTGATGTTCTCGGTGCCTTTATCGATGTTCGGTGCACTGGTACCGATTGCGATGGGCTTAACCAGCTTGAACATCTACACCCAAATAGGCTTGGTGACTCTAATCGGCTTGATAACTAAACATGGTATTTTGATTGTTGAATTCGCCAATAAATTGCGTGAAGAAAATCCTCAATTAAGCCGCCGTGAAGCCGTTGAAGAAGCCGCTGCCATTCGCTTGCGACCCATTTTAATGACCACCGCCGCAATGGTATTGGGCGTAGTACCACTATTGTTTGCAGATGGTGCTGGTGCTGCCAGTCGCTTTGCCATTGGCTTGGTGATTGCATCGGGCATGAGCGTTGGTACGGTATTTACCTTGTATGTGGTGCCTGTGTTCTACAGCTACTTAGCACGTAAAGACCGTTCTGCTTTATCGGGTGACAAACCAACCGCCAACATTGCGATGGCTTCACCTCAATAGCACATTATCTCCGCGTACTAAAAAGGACGCTTTTGCGTCCTTTTTAGTTAGCAATCTAAACAGAAATAATTATTTAATTTCTAGTTAACTAAATTGCCCGTTGCGCCCAACATTCAAAAATAAAATCAATCATCGCTCTGACCCGTTTTGGCAGATATTCACGACTGGCATAAACTAAAAACATATCATATTCAGGGCTTTCCCATTCGGGAAGCACTCGACACAAATTCCCTTGGGCAATTTCTTGCAGCGCAACACTTTCCGGCATTCCAACAATACCCAAGCCAGCCATTGCTGCATTAAGTGGCATCGCACCATCCGAAGAAAACATTCGGGGTTTTAACGCAATATCAATCAATTCACTTTGTTGATTAACTAGTTGCAACTGATCATATTTGCGAATCGCTAACATTGAATGGTCTTTAAGGTCTGCGGGCTCTTTAGGATAACCATGCGCTTTCAGATAATCAGCATGCGCTAGCAAAATAATTTTCAGACCCTGCAAACGACGGGCAACCAACCGTGAATCTTTCTGTTCACCAAAACGAAAAGCAATATCAATCGAATCTTCATGGAAGCTTAATGAATTGCTACTACCCACTTCTTCGGCCAATAGCTCCAACTGAATTTGCGGATTCTGCTTCATAAATTCAAAAAACATCGGAGCCAATACATTATTGGTAAAACTTACTGGCGCCGCGATAGTGATTTTTCCAGCCATTTCATGCAAATCATCGTGCAATTCGCTTGATAACGCTTCCAATGCCCGGATTTTTTGCTGGCTTTTTGACCAAATATTTTGTCCCGCGTTGGTCAAACTCAAACCCCTAGCATTGCGAACCAACAGCTGCACATCCAAATCTCTTTCGAGCTGTTGGATACGTCGAGTCAGAGTCGCAGCTGGCATATCTAATGCTCTGGCTGCAGCCGCAAAACTGCCCTGCTCAACTACGTTTACGAACAGTTTAAGGTCGTCTAGTTTCATAATGCTCTATTTTCCCGCAGAGGCCGCCCCATGAATATGCCGATCACATTCATGCAACAGATTGGTGCAGATTACTAAAAGATATTAGCCGGTACAAATATGCACTGCAGATAGGTTTTCAAACAGCTCAATGCTCGCAGAGAAATTAGCCCACCGGACTTCTAGCTATCTGAAGATTTACATCGTAAAAAACAATAATAACAATAGTGACTTACCATGCGGTCTATTTAGTTTAGCAATCACTGATTTATTACAATATTTAATCGGGTGACTCTATTAATAGTTTTTGATTCACCGAAACCTCATCAAATGTTAGTATTGCATCAAAATAATAACAGGCTCCAGTAAGATGCCGTTGCGAATAAATCATCTGTTGCTGATTCTATTCTTGTTGACTACCACCCTCTATGCTTCTGTAGCCCTTTGGTATTGGGAGAATCATATTGCGCCTGGAATTCTGCAATCAGAAATTGAACCGGGTAGCCAACTGCTTATCGAAGCCAGAAATAGACTATCTAATCTAAAGCAAGTTAACCCAACAACTGTTGACTCAACCTTTTCAGAGCTCATGGATAGAAGGCATGGACAGCCTGGGATACCCAGTCTTTTAATGCTAAGAGTCACCACCAGTGATAACAAACTTATTTGGATAAAACGCCATGGAATGACCCATGACCAGCGCTTTCTATTCCAAGCAGAAATAACACCTAAGCAGCGAATTTCTCTACAGACTGCTGATAGCCATTCCTTTTTATCAGCGCAACCGTTGATTATTGACCTTGAATTAAATCCTGCAAATTATCAAAGTCAACAAGAAAAGTGGACAATAATTACTATTAGCGCCGTGGCCAGCCTGGGTTTGCCATTATTACTAATGCAATTATTAGTTATGCGGCTAATTCGACCACTGGTTCGCTTATCAGAAACCATTGATAAAATTGATACTACCAATCCTGAGTTTCATCAACCAAAAGCGTTGTTTATTAGCCGTGAAGTGAGCAATTTATTTCAATCATTAAATGGTTTGTTCAGCAAACTACGCCAGGCAAAAAAACTGAATGTAACCGCCAATGGACAAATAATTGAAGAACGGCAAAACCAAGCCAAGCAGTACATTGAACTGACTCGAGCGCAAAGATTCATCTGTGAATTTCTAGCCTACTCAACCGAACAAATTCGCGGCCCACTCGATTCGATCAATAGCACCAGCTTGCTATTAGAAGAAACTGGACTAGCACCAAGGCAAAGAGAATATTGCCGAAACCTGCAAAATAATAGCGCTTATTTAATTGAACAATTAGAGGACCTTAAGGACTTCACTCGCCTTGAGGCGGGTCAATTATTATTAGATTCGATTATATTTTCCCCAGATACTTTAATCGATTCATTAATTCGTGAATTTCACAATAAAGCCAAAGTACAATGCACCCAACTCAGCTATTGGATAGATCCTGAATTACCAACCATGCTGCGTGGCGATCGTCGACGGATCAGACAAATTCTAAAACGACTACTTAACCATTCTATTTCAATTACCCGAATGGGGCAGATTGCACTGACCGTTCAGCAACAACAAAACCAATGGATTATTTCAATTGGCGATACTGGCCCCAGCCAGTCTCGGCTAGTCAAACAACAAATCATGGAGCCTATTAGCGGCTCTGGCTTTGGAATGACTTTATTGCGTGGCCTTGCCAAGCGAATGGGGGGGCAACTATCTACCAATATTTTCTCTGGCAGCGGTAATGACTACCGGCTGTCACTTCCATTGCAAGCTTCAGCAACGCCACCAGTCGAGCAAAACCATTCAGTATTAGTTGCCAGCAGAAACCCTATGCAGCAATTTTGCATTTCAAATTGGTTAATACGCCAGGGAATGAAACCATTGTTAGTCGATCCTGATACACCCGAGCAATGGCCAGTGGGAGATGCTTTGATCACCTGTGAATCATTAGGAAATCGTCGTTTAAAAGCATTTCGTGCAGCAATTGCCAGTCCATGGTTATTGATCACCGAAAAGAATCGGCCAGATATTCACGGTATTAGTTTTTCTGATTGGCCAATTTGCCAAAAAACAATTCAACAATTACGCCCCAACCAACCATTAATCAAAGGGAAATCTACTCGATCAAAAATGGGGAAGTTTCAATTACTATTGGTTGATGAACACCCTATTTCTCGCCGTACATTGCGCCATTTGCTAGAACGAACTGGTTTTCGAGTGACGGAAGCAGAAAGCTGCCGTGAGGCGATGGAAGTATTGTCCAGCAGGAATTTTGATTTAACCTTGGTCGATAGTTTGTCTGACGGTTATGAGTTAACCGCTTCTATTCGTGAAATGGAAACAGGTGGCGAACATATGCCCATTCTGATGATGGCGAATAATCCTCAGCAAACGGATTATCACATGATGCACAGCAATGGCATTAATGGATTACTATTAAAACCAGTTAACGTTTCCAGACTCAAAGCATCGTTAGAAGAAGCGGGTCTGATTGATTTAATTAGCTATCTACCCGATGAAAGTGTATTTTCTTAAAAATATATTTATTGAAATTGGAAGTTTTTATTACAAAAAATGGCCCATTGCGGGCCATTTTTAATTGCAGAAATTGAAAACTATTTCTGCTTATTTTTTAAACGTTCCAGTACAGCATTTGCCGAACTGTTGCTGCCTTTAATACCAGCGGCCTTCAAACGATCTTCCAGACCTTTGCCTGACATTTCAGAATCTAATTCTTCTGCTGCCTGCAAACGATCATCAAAACGTGCCTGACGAGCTTTAATACGCTCTAGGCTGTCTTTAGCTTTGTTCAGTTTAGAGCTGGAATTTACGAAGCTATCTGAAATTGCTGCAGTGGCTTTCTGCACACTCTCAGTCGTTTTAACCATCGACAACTGACGCCTATGATCAGCAACCTGGCGCTCACCGTTTTTAATCAGCTGCTTTAAGCGCTCAACCTGCCCACCAAACTGAGACAGAATTTGCTGTTTTTCTTCCAGCTCAGTTTCCAATGAAGCGATTTTTTCTGCAACTTCCATTGCTAGTGCTTCGTCGCCTTTCTCAAGCGCTTTGGCTACATAATTTTCATGCTCTGTAATGTCATCACGCAAGCGATTAGATTCACGCTCAACCTTCATTTTTTGCGCCATTACATCGGTTAAATCTTGGCGTGCTTTTTTCAGATTGTTTTCTGCATCAACAATTTCTTGTTCAAAAATTCGCGTTGAATTGGCATCAACGACGGCTTCGCCAGCTTCACGTGCACCGCCACGCAGTGCGGTAAAAATCTTGCTAATAATACTCATTCTTAGGCTCCCAAAAGGTCAAATCGCTATCTGATAAATTGGCTATCGGTACTCAGTCGTACCTTGCTAAGTAGCCATTAATCAGGCGAGGAATTCAGTCATTACTTCCAGCGCATCGATGGTGTTATTGCTTAATATCACCAGCTCATGGCAAATATCTTCCATGCTGGATTTAACACTGAGCGCTCCGAAAACCACATAGCGTTGATCAATCTTGGCAAATGAAGACAATGGCATCGGCATGTTCATTGCCAGCATGCTTTCATTCATTTCAGCCTTGCGGCTTTGATCAACTTCATCTTCTTCAAATAACCAGGCAATACATAGAATCTGGTCTTCTGCGATAGATACAAAAATGGGCACTTCTTCGCGACTATCAACGGTCACCTGCAAAACATCGACTTCACCCGGAATCGGCTGACATTCGATCTGGTAACCTTCATAGGCACCGTCTTGCTGGGCAATATAATAGGCGATATCCGATGGTTTCATGGTTCACTCCTGTTTGCCGAATTGAGTATAGAGGCCTTGGTCTTTTTTCCATGCCTCAAAATGGTATTGGTACACAACATGGGAGCCAAGCCGGTTAATTGCAATGGCCTGCTGCCCGGCAAGGAAGTTCTTGCCAAATTGAAACGCGCCCTGAACCAAGCCGGAGGTAATCCAGTCATCTGCAACCGGTAATGGCTCTGCTGACGACAAGCGCTGCAAACGTTTGGCTCCACTTTGCCCTAAAGGCACTGCCAAATGCCAGCCCCATTCACCAAAACTGGGAACATTGGCATGGTAAGGATCAACCGCTGCAAAACCAGAAGCTTGCAAGGTTTTTCCAATCGAAATAAATGCTTTTTGTGCATGATAAGGCGATGTAGATTGCACGGTTATTGCACCATCACCATTTAACAGTTGTTTTAAACGAGCATAAAAATGCCGCGAATAAAGTTTGTTCAAATTCGGATGGCTCGGATCAGGCAGATCGACAATAATCACGTCATATTTGCGGCCAGTCTGAATCAATGGGTCAATTTCAATAAAGGCATCACCATAAATTTTTTCTACGCGTTGATCAGAAAAGCTTCGCTGATTTAGATCTAGCATAAACTGCTTCCAACTGGGCAATGATTGTGAGACATCTTTAGGCTCAGAAAACATTTCAACCATTTCTGAGTCAAGGTCAATCAAGGTGACTTGTTTTGGATCCCAGCGCAGAATATTTCTCAATGCGAGTCCATCACCGCCGCCAATCACCAGTACATTGTCGGTTCGTGCTGCTGCCGCCATTGCCGGATAAACCAGGTAGCTGTGGTAGATTTTTTCGTCCTGAGATGAAAATTGCAGTCGTCCATTAATATACAAATCATAAACTGGCGCTGTGCGACCCAGTTTTCTCTGAGTTACGACGAGCTGTTGATACGGTGTATTTTGCCGATAGATTACTTTATCGACAAACAAGGTATCTGACATGGCAGACATCCAGTCACTACCGTTTTTCCACATCAATCCCAGCGATGCAATCAGGGCTAGCTGTAAAATAACCAACCCGGTCATTCGGCCAATTTTCTTTCGGTAGATCACCAAAAAGACAATACCAACCAGCAAATTGACGCTGGCAGTTAATACTGCTGCAGTATTAATATCAATTTTTAACAATAGCAGCACCCAGATAGCAGCACCTAAACCGGCACCAATGTAATCTGCACCGTAAATAGTGCCTGCGTTATGAACTAGGTGTTGACCATAGAGATCTTCTCGAATTCGGGCAATTAGCGGTATTTCCATACCAATCAGCCAGCCTAAAAAAGTACCAGCAACAAACGGCAAATATTGAGCAAAATTAGCCGGCCAACTGAAAAGACCATACAAACGACTATCGGGTGGAAGTTGATAAGTTTCAGCTGCCAGCTGTGGTAGTTGCTCGGCAAAGCCTATTACTGCCGCAATCAATAAAATTGCCGCACTGCCTACTAGGGCAATCCAACTTTCCAGCCATGCAAAACCTCGGTGAGATTGTTTAATCAAGCGCGCAGTAAATGCGCCCATTCCCATTGAAACAATCATTAAACCGATCATGGCGTAAATGGTCGATTCAACAGCACCCAACACACGTGCCGCATAATGAGAGAGCAGGTATTCATAAATCAGACCGCAACCTGCCAGCAATGCCATCATGCCGATCAAAAATACATCCATAGCGATCAAACGGATCGGACGCTGTGATTTCATACCAATAAGGACTCTATTTAAAAATAACCGCACCGCCATCCTGGCTCATTGCGGAATACATTACGTCCGTGTAAATAACAAAAAAAGCCGAAGCAGGTTGTGCTTCGGCTTCAATCAAATCATCTTCAGCTGAACCCTGAACCTTTAAGTCGTTTGGGTATAACTAAACAATCACACTATTTAACAGCAAGGCAATGCTCAAATAAAGCACCGCTTCAATAGCACCAACACCGATATTTTCCTGCTCATCAACTTCTTGACGAACATCGATTCCAGCCAATACTAGCGAGCGAACAATAAATGCCAAAAATGACAACAGCAGCATTAATACCGCAGTTGCAACGGTCCAGATAGCCAAGCTGGCAAACCAATTAACTGGGTCAAATACCACAAACCAGGCTGCGCTATTTACCGCAAATGCCACGCCAATAATATGCCCTGCATAGCGTAGTGCCAAGGCCAAGTTACCCGACTCAAGACCCGAATCTAGTTGCTTACCGGTATTTCGGTTGGCATAAATAGCCCTGCGCATTCGACTGATACCACCCAGCATTAGCTGTGAAATAGCAAAGGCCGCAAGTACTGCACTTAAACCAATCCAGCTATCACCACCGGCCCAAATAATTGCCGCTCGCAGCATGAGCGCCGTTGCGATCACATGGGCGACATCGACAATGGCTAATGCCATGTTGCCGTGGCTTATCTGAGTGCGAATTTCTACTGCTGGCAAAACTAAAAAGTCCTGAATCATCCGACCAATCTTGATCAGGAAAATACCCAACAAACCGTAGCCGCCCACTACGATGACTTCGGTTTGTAAATCATTAAGACTTTCGCCGCTTACTACGCCAGAAAGTAAAATCGCCAAAGCGGCAATACCACCCGCCATCGAAACACCAAAGGCATGATTATCTCGATGGGCTAATTCTTCAGTAGAGCTAACACCAGCAAATCTGCCAGACAGCCAACGGAAAATAATTAACAACAAAATTGCCAAGCCTAAATCTATTGCCAGCACTTGTAATAATTGGTAATCAATATCTGTTAATTGCGAAAAATTCATTTTTTAAATCATCCCTTACTTGCCGCCGCTTATGCTGCGGCTGGTGCGGGTGGAGCTATTGCGCTGACTACTTGAACTTGAAAAACGGTTACTTGAGCGGTTAGCACTATATTGTTTAGCAGCATAGCTGCTCTTAAAACGATCGGAGCTTTTACTCCAGCTGCTATTTTTCGACAGCGAACTAGAGCCAGTACGGTTTTTACTATAAGCACTGGTAAATGTTTTGCCTTGCCGTTCGAATTTTTTACGAGTCTGCTGTTCGACTTTGTAGCTATTTTTCTTGTCACGATTTGAGCTGTAACGCTCCCAACCGTAATCACCATAATAACTGTAGTCGCGGTAACGACTCCATTGGCCATATGAAGGCCTACGGCGGGAATCAATTAAGCTATCAAAAACACGATATGCAATATACCACTGCCAAAAACTGGTACCACTACTATTGGTTTGCCATTGACCATAGGTAGGGTTACCCATCAGCTGACTGCCCGGGCCAAAGTCCTTAGCAGCATTGGCAGTTTCACTGGCCTTTTTTTCTATCGAATTTACTCTCGATAATTGGCCATTGGAAAAATCAGCAACCACATTAATCGGGTCACTCAATGCATCATTAAACACCAACGGATCAGCTGCCGATGCAACATCTAATAGCTCAACCAATCGTTCATTATTATCAACAAAAGATAATGGCTGGTTATAAGCAGTATTAGCGCGCTTGCTCAATCGCAGAAACATCGGCCCTTTGGATGTTGCATCCTTGGCTAATTGTTCCATGAGCATTTTCAAATCAGGTCGGATTTCCGCAACCTTTTGCGTGTATTGCCGCAAAAGCATCGCATTGGTTAGCTTATTACCATCCAACTGCTGTTTTAATTGCACTACCGCTTGACGGGTAGTATCGGCCTGGCGGGCAATCTGATCTTCAATACTGTCGCCACAACCCAATAGCAGTAATGAAATCAGAGTTATCCACATCCAGCGGACTAAAGGTACAGGCACGTCTGCCTCCACAAGAAACTCGGTTATCGGTAATTTATCGGTTGCTGCTGCCAGTTACAATCGTCAAACCCAATTATTCAATTTAAATCCTTGAATTTGGGTGCGTCATATCTAGTCAGCAACCATTAGATTCATTAATACCCAAATCACTTCAAGATATGCATTCCTACACCTTGAAGTGCTTTGGGTATAGCACATTCAAGCAGCATTAGAGCGAAACGTCGGTGAGTCAGTAAATTTTGCAGCAATCGCAACAAAAGCAGATTCAAGCGCAATGAATGCATCAACAATAGTCGGATCAAAATGTTTACCCCGGCCCGTTAAAATAATCGCTTTAGCCTTTTCATGAGACATTCCCGGTTTGTATACCCTACTAGAAATCAAAGCATCATAAACATCAGCCAGTGCCATTAACCGTCCTGAAAGCGGGATATTTTCTCCTACCAACTCGTTTGGGTATCCAGAACCGTCCCATTTTTCATGGTGAGTTAAGCTAATTTCCCGCGCCAAACGTAAAAATGAGTTACTGCCAAGCTGATGTTCTGCAACAGATAATGCATCGGCACCGATTTGCGGATGTTTTTTCATTAACTCATATTCTTCCACAGTCAGCTTGCCCGGTTTTAAAAGAATATGATCGGGAATTCCAACCTTTCCAACATCGTGTAGCGGTGCTGATTTGAACAGCATTTCAATTGTCGCTGAATCCAGCTGATCAGAATAAGCTGCTGTTTGACCCAAATATTCAGCAAGCGCTTTTACATAATGCTGTGTGCGCAAAATATGTGAGCCGGTTTCGTTATCTCTAGTTTCTGCCAAGCTGGCCAAGCTTAAAATACTGGCATCACGAGTCAGCCGCAGTTCCCGAGATTGCTGATCTAAAGCGCCAATCATATTGTTGGTATGCATCGCCATTAAACCAAATTCATCATTGCTGGTTACTGGTACTTCGCCACTCATGTCACCACGAGTAACTTTGGATAGCACCTGATTTTCAGCATCAATGAAATTGCTCAGGTTCTTGGCATAACCAAAAATAATCAGCAACATATAACCCAGAATCACCACGACAACGAAGGCAATCTCAGCCAATATCAAATGCTGAGCAGTCTTTAACGAGAGCTGATCGCCAACCTGCACTAACCAAGACAAATCTTTATTAATCACCAAAAAGACCACGCCAGTAACTGCCAAAGCACTAGCAATAGCAAACCAACTGAATTTTTTAGTCAACGGGAATGGGTTATTATCTGGTTGAATATGCTGACCAGATTCACGTAGTTTCCTAGCCACAAATCGTTCTCTATTTAACGCTAAGTCACCCGCAATAAAGAAACCAAAAACATTCAGTCCAATGACTATCTTAAAATAGCTTTCATAAGGAAAACTGTTATATAACATAGCGAAGTAGTTACCAAGAAATAAAGAACTCGCTAGAAATAGCAGGAAATCGTACCTGAATTGCTTAGCGACTTGATGCTTAAAATCAGATGCAGATATTTTTCTTTCCAATAGCTGTCGCGCAAAAAATTGCAGCACAAAAACACCAAGAAATGGTGCAATTAATTCTAGATAAGAAAGGGATTCCAGAAAGGGGCAAACTTGAACGGCGTAAACAGAGAACAATATCAGCGCTAGCAAATAATGAATCAGCGTACGTTTTACAGTCATAACAAAACAACAAGTCATATTTAGGGCTAGCTGTTATATCGACGCCTAGCCCATAATATTGAATATTTAATTAAAAAATGATCGCTATTGCAGTTGTTATATCAGCTTTTCATTTAAACTTTTATTTATACAAGTTTTTATATAACCAATATTAACCGCGCTTCGATAATTTGTCTGCCAGACCAGAAAAACGCTGCTGCTGCTGTTTAATCGCTTGGGTAAATAGTTTGGCACTAACCAGAACCTGAAATGACTTTTTAGCTCGAGTGATTGCGGTATATACCAAGTCGCGACTAACTACTGGAGATAAACTTTCGGGTAGCACCAGTAGGCATTGTTTAAATTCAGAACCCTGGGATTTATGTACCGTCATTGCCCAGGCAGTCTGGTGTGCAGGTAATCTGGCAGGACTCACCTGGCGTAGACTGCCATCAGCCAATGGAAAATAAACCCGCATTTTAGGTTGAAACTGCTCTGCAATATTTTCAGATGACGCTTCCGGCCAACAGATACCGATATCACCGTTATACAGATCTAATGCGTAATCATTTTGGCTAATAATAATCGGCCGACCTTTATACCAAACATTGGCTGCATCAATTTTTCCTCTAGCTATCAATAACCGCTCAAGGCGTTTATTAAGGCCAGTAACACCAAAGTTACCATTTCTTAAAGCCGCTAACATCCGAAAATCATTAAAGGCTGTTAGTGCTTGTTGCGCATTTTCAGCCTCAATAATAGGCAAATAATGCTTTAGTAGTAATTGATCTAACTGCAGTGAAAGCTGTGAATTAGTTTCAGGGTTTAGCCATTGAATATCTGGCCATTGATCGCTTTGTAATAACTGCAAAGCTCGTTCTGGTTGTGCATGATTCACTGCATTAGCTAGCTGGCCAATGGCGCTTTTTTCATCAAAACGCCAACTTTTTTCTAGTAGCACTATATTGCCGGATAAGGGCAAAGGTTGATCGGCAATTGCTCGATCGGGCAATTCAATTCCGAGTGTTTTTAATTGCTCAGCCCAAGCACGGTTAAAACAATTCTGTGGCCGTAATGAACAAATATCTGCTAACACCGAGCCAGCTTCAACCGATGCCAATTGGTTACGATCACCGAGTAATATCAACTGGCAATTAGCAGGTAATGCCGATATCAAGCGATACATTAGCGCCAAATCAACCATTGAGCCTTCATCAACCACCAATAAATCTAGCTGCAGCGGATTGTCTTTACCGTGGCGAAACTCATTGGAAAACTCTCGAACACCAAGCAAACGGTGTAATGTGGTGGCTTTTTGTGGCAATTTTTCGATCAATTCCGAGGGCAAAACATTCTGATCGCCTAGCTGAACAATTGCCTGTCGAATAGACTCCTCCAACCGACCGGCAGCTTTTCCAGTCGGTGCCGCCAAAGCAATTTTTAATGGTTGCTCTGATAGAGCCACCAACAGTGCAAGAATTTTAATAACCGTGGTGGTTTTTCCGGTTCCCGGGCCACCAGAAATCACACAGAATCGATGTAATAACGCCGATAATGCAGCGATTAACTGCCAATCGACATCGTTATCTTCAGCTTGAAAAGTAGGAAACAATCGTTGTAGCCATGGCAATAGCTGGCTGCTATCAACTGCTAAATCTTTATCAGCAGATAATTTGATTTGCTGTATCAGCATTAATTCAAACTGCCAATAACGATATAAATACAGCCGTGGAGCCTGCCCAGTTAAATCGAGCATTAAAGGTGCCGTTTCTTTCGGATCATCTGAAACCAAATTGAGACTTTGCAATTGGCTAGTCAGTTGTGGCAAAGCAGGAAAACCATAAGGCTGCCTAGTACCATCGGCTAATCTCTCGATTAACTCCAACCGTGTCAGTTCAAGGCAGCTATGCCCTTGAACAATCGCATTGCACAGTTGATCAATTAATGGTGTTAGCCAATTTGGCTTGTCACTGGCCAATCGCAATAACACGCTGGATAGCGCCTGACCAGGATGGCTGGGCAAACGGTCTTGTGAAACAATGGTTGTATTCTGGCTGGTCACTGACGCTGGCTCCCGGTTTAGCTGAGGCTAGATTACAGGATAATGGCTACTGATCCCATGCGCTGGTTCTGGCCCATCATTAACTACCAAGAAATAGAGATAGATTGATCAGCTTTAATAGCAAAACAAATAGTAAGACGTGAAATAGCAGATGAGTTCAGGTGGTTTTCGATAGATACCAATCTGCGTTGGAATGCTTGAATAAACATCGTACCGGCATCCTGCCTCTATACGACATACATTCCATCTCTGGAAATAAATCTAGTGCGGCCATCGGCGCTAAGTAGTTTTACTTCTATAGATTCAAAAACATGCCGGCTTGGAGATTATATTTAATGCCCGCCCAGCTATATACGGATTTTAAATCCATCTTTAAATCCACCATGGTCAAGTTGCAGCTCGCTAACGCTCGGTGTCAACCTACCGAAGATTCACCCAAAATTCATTGCTTGGCATCGTAGTAGCCGTAGGCGCGAGCGACGACATCCGAGGATTGCAACGGGTTCAGGTGGCTGTTTTTTCTTAAATCACTTTTTTGCAGACATAAAAAAACCCGACTGCTTTTAAGCAATCGGGTTTTGTTTGGCGCTTGGCGGTGACCTACTCTCACATGGGGAAGCCCCACACTACCATCGGCGCTAAGTGGTTTTATTTCTGCTAAATTCGGGAATAGCGGATGGATTCAGGTGGTTTTCGATAGATACCAATCGGCGCTGGAATGCTTGAGTAAACGTCGTACCGGCATCCTGCCTCTATACGACATACATTCCGTCCCTGGAAATAAAAAAATCCCAGATCATTGCTGATCTGGGATTTTCTATTTGGCGCTTGGCGGTGACCTACTCTCACATGGGGAAGCCCCACACTACCATCGGCGCTAAGTGGTTTCACTTCTGAGTTCGGGATGGATTCAGGTGGTTCCCACTCGCTATTGCCGCCAAGCAAACTGCGCATGAAGTTGCTGAATGGATTGATTAACTTTCGTTATATCGATTCAACAATCACGACTTAATTCGGTTTTGTAAGCTTACTTTAATCATTTTGTAATCTAT